>CAZJJT010000393.1:0-4915 GCA_964546395.1 uncultured Fibrobacterota bacterium | reverse complement strand
ACGGGGGCGCTGACGGCAACGCGGTGTTTGCCGAAGCCACATAGTGCACAATCGGCAGTGGACCATTTTCAGACTGCTCAGCCATCCCGGCCGTATCCTGTCCTGCTGTCACCGTCCGGCAGACACACACCAGCAGCAGTCCCACAACTGCGGCAGCTCTACTCAACAAGTGTGATACTCCTCTCGATGCGCTCGGAGCCGGCCTGGAGACGAATAACATAGGCCCCGGAGGCGGTGTGAGAGCAATCCCACAGGAACGTATGCGAGATGGCAGGTCCCTGGGACAGTGCCCTCCCACGGTATACTTCACGCCCCGACAGCGTCACAATACTCAGTTTGAGCCGGGTGTTCGGGGCGACGCCGGATGCGGTTACGACAAGCGCCGTGGGCGTGCGCACCAGGTACAGCGCGGGAGGCACAGCGCGAAATCCTGTTGCTGCCGCCCGTCGCGCCGTGGGCGTGTCGAGTGGCCGCGTCGAGCGCAGCGCCATGGATGTCTGCAGTGGATAGCCGCCGCAGGTACAGCCGGAACTCGACTCGGGGATATTGATGAGTGCGCCTGCGGGCACCACGTTGACAAAGCAGCCCGGTCGCGAGACTGTGGTCAGCCGGTGCGCGGCGCCCTGTGCGATATCCCATGCAATTGGGTTCCCGCCCCGGAAGAACAGGTGCGTGCTTGAAGCGCTTGCAGTGCCGCACCCGTGCCCGGAGCGGTTGAAGCTCCACGTCTGCCGCTGCCCGTTGGTGACGTCGACCGCGAAATACACACTCGGGCCGCACACGAAGTAGGCAACGTTGTTGACGATCGCAGGGTGGCCACGTTCAGCGCCATGCAGAATATCGGTGGAGCCGGTTGCCACGGTGGTCTTCCACGACTGGCCGCCGTCGGCCTGGCTGAACCCGTACAGGTCATACACCAGGGTCATGTCCGACGCGTAGTACACCCCAGTGAGCAGGATGCGCCCGGACGGGCACGACAGATACACCAGGTCGGTCACATGACGGAGGTCCACGGTCCTGCGCCAGACCACTGCGCCGTTCGCGATGTCGATTGCGACGAGGTCCGCGGCTCCGTTGCCAAGCAGGTCGGTGAGCGGGAAGCGGTTGTTGATGGGTGCGCGCAGTGACGTGTTGGTGCTCTCGAGGAAGATCATCCTGCCGTTGTCGACTGCGATGGTTGCGTTGACGACCACGCCCGACGGTGTGTAGCGCCACAGCTCCGCCCCGGTGTAGCGATTGAGCCCGAAGAGGTGCTCGCTCACCGGCCACGGCGGCTGTTTGGCCCAGATCTCATTGTTCTCGAAGGACCTCCCGCCCGCGAGGTCGCGCACCACCGTGGTGTCTTCGACACTCCCCAGGAGCACATCACCCACCACTGCCACATACGCCCACGCGTACCGAGGACCAGCGACTGACGGGTAGTTGAGCGCCGCCTGCTGGGTGCCCTGCCGGAGGTCGATCTGGAGGCACTTGTCGGCAGCGGCCACATACAGAAAGTCGCTTTGTACCGCAATCTGGCTCGCATCACGGAACCCGGGCATGCGCGAGGTCCGCGGGATACTGCGCTCCCACAGCAGCGCCCCGTTGTAGGCGTCGACAGCTGTCACGTAGTTCAGCCCGGGTACCACCAGCACGCCGTCCTTCCACAGTGGCGCCACGCCCTTGAAGTCCCGGTCGATCTGGTTGTCAGGCCCCGGGTCACCGAACCACTGCATGACCACGTCCGACCCCACGAAGGCGTCATTGCTGTTGGCCGTGTTCTGCACATTGGCATAGAAGTGGGTCCATTCACCCGCGTTGGGGATCGCACCACGCGACAGGATATCTCCCGCTCCCGTGCCAAGGAACGCCATCCCGCCGTACGGCCGCAGCACCCGCTCCACCTCAGCACGCGGTCCGCTGTACCCGGCACCGGTCGCGTACCCGTCACAGGTGACAACGTTGAACGTGGCATCGGAGTATGGGAGCGAGGCGGCTGTCACCCAGTGCACTGCCACCTGACCATACACCCCCGCGTTATCCAGTGCGATTCGCGACTGCGCCGCGCTGAGCGAGTCGGGCTCGACACACACGATAGTCAGATTGCTCCGCGTGGCAAGCTCGTAGGCAAGCTGGCCACTGCCGCTCTCGAGCACCAGGCAGTAGCCCCGGTCCACACCGCTCGTCGCAAGTATCGCCTGTGCCGCGTTTGCATACTGCGCACGGCCAGGTGCATCGTCGAACAGTGACGCCGAGGTGGCCGGGGTGACAGTGTCGGCTGCCGCGACAGAACCTGCCGCGAAACAGTAGATGTAGCCACTGTCGGTGCTGGCGAAGAGCCTCCCGTCTGCATAGGCAAGCGATAGTGCCTTGCCCTTGACTGCCGCACTCCAGGTCCCGCCGCTCACCGTGCCGCTCCCGCCGGCAAAGCTCACCCCTCCGACTGTAATCGCGGCACCGTCGTACTCGAAGTGCAACGTGGGGCCGGGGGTGAACGGTCTCCCGCCAGGGCCCTGCGGCCACAAGGTCGAGCCGCCGGATTCGAGCGCCATGTGCCCCTGCAGCGAGAGTGAGCTCTCGGTCACGTTGCTGTTCACCCTGCCATCCGCAACTGCCAGTGACACACGGCGACACCCCATGCCGCCAGTGTTCGGCGCAATGCCTGCACCGAATACGGCTGCCCCGTTGTTCACGATCACATCGGTGCGCACCGGTACTGCACTTATCATGCGATGGTTGCCGGGGATCCGGCGGTCGGCCGGCGCCGCACGGTAGCGCCAGAGCTGCCAGCCCGTTGCCGCCTCTACGCAGTACACGTACCCGTCGTCGGAGCCGAACAGTACGCGGCTGCCACTCACCGTCGGCGCAAAGCGCACCGGCGCCTCGGCAAAGAATGTCCACAACTCCTGCCCGGTGGCAGCATCGAGGCAGTACACCTTGTGGTCAGAGGAAGCTCCGAAGAACGCGCGACCATCGGCCGACACCACGTAGTACGACCGGTCGAACGCCATCTGCGCGGGGATTGAACTGACACCGTGAAAGATGTCTACGTTGGCTGGCGGTGGCCACGCCGGCGACGGTGCATGGCGAGCCCTGTACACCCACTGCAGATGCAGCGGCAGTGCAGGCGACTCTGTGCTGAGAGCCGAGCGGCGGGGATCGTGGCGATACGTCGGCCAGCCACTGACGTTGGTCACGGTGGTATCGGGAGGCGTCACTCCCACCGATACGGCCCCGAGCGCTGATACCTCGGCTGCGCTCAGTGCCGTGCTGTACAGGCGCACCTGGGCCACGCTGATGTCGTTGTCCTCGCCGTCGTTGTCGGCAAAGAGCAGGAGTGACGGTGCGAGCGCAAAACGCCCATCCACCGGCCCGGCGGAACCGTTCAGGACCCGACTGCCATCGAGATAGGCTTCGTAGCGGACCCCGTTGTCAACAACAATGGCCAAGCGGTACCAGCGTGCAGCGCTGACAGCAGCGCCGGAGTAGCCGGTTGCCCCCACACCAATCTGGCCGGACGGGTTGATGAAACAGTCGCCGTCCGACCCATTGGTTGCGTCGGTCTGGTAGAAACAACGCCACGATCCCAGCGAGCCGACACGGAAGTCGACCAGAAGGGACCACTGGTTCACCATCGAGCCACCACCATTCGCCGCAATGCCGTGTGGCACCACGTAGTAGCTGCCGACACCGATCACCACGGCCCCATCCCCGGTGTCCGGCCCGACCACACCGGCATGCGAGCCAACCAGGCTGAGGTCGCTGCCGACCGATGCGGCTGTGAGCGCACTGCCATTGTCGAATGTCCACAGCCCCACCGGGCTCGGCTGCCCTGAGCCTGCCGCGGCAGAGAGGAGAAGGGCAAAAAGGACGATGGGCATACGCATAGGGGCCTCCGTGTCGGTTGCTGGCAACTGTGCTACAATGTATAGTACATTGGTAGATGCAGGCATCAGACCGTGGAGTGTCGGCGTTTTCCGACACTTTTCAGGGATAGGGACGGGGGCCGGTATGGAGCTTTCGGAGCAGCTGTCACGCGTGGGGTTGGCGGGGAAGCGAAGCGATGTCTACCTATCGCTGTTGCAGACCGGTGCGGCAACGGCAACCCAGATCAGCCAGAGCACACGTATCAAGCGGCCCACGGTGTACGACATTCTCAACGAGCTTGGCCGGATGGGCCTTGTCGGCGAGAGCCGCGCGGGCAAGCGGAGGGTGTTCTCAGCCGAAAGCCCTTCCCGTCTCCAGGAGCTGCTGGACAGGCAGCAGCAGAGCCTTGCGACAGTGCTTCCCGAACTTCAGGCACTGTACGACGGGGGGCCGCACCGGCCGCGCATGCGTTTTTACCAGGGCGCCGAGGGAGTCCGTACGGTCAGCGAGGACATCCTGACCGTGCGCGCGAAGGAGTACTTCTGGTTCGGCTCGATGAAAGAGGTGGTGGAGGTAACGAGCAACGAGTACCAGCAGGACTGGGTACGGCGCCGTATCGAGGCGGGAATCTGGTCCAACTCCATCCGGGTGCGTGAACGGGAACCCACCTACGAATACCTGCGGGGGACGCCGGAGAACCTGCGCCGCCTGCGGTTCTTCCCCAGGCCTGTCCGGGAGGATGTCGCAGGGCTCTACATCTACGACAACAAGGTAGCGGTCACTTCGGCGCTCAAGGAGTGCTACGGTCTGATCATCGAAAGTCGCGAACTGGCCCTGCTCCTCAAGACACTGTGGGAGTGCCTCTGGGACATAGCCGAGGAGCCGTGAGTCTCATGTGAGTGGGTCCCGGGGGGTACCTGGCGCAGCCCCCAGTGACAACCTTTGTGTATGGCCCAACCGCTTCAGTTCTTTCTCTTGAGCTTCTTGTACCCCTTCAGCATCTTGCCGAACGCTCTGTCCTTCACGCGGCGCTCCTGGTACGACATCTCGTAGTGTTCGGATTCCTTCC
>CAZJJT010000392.1:0-4938 GCA_964546395.1 uncultured Fibrobacterota bacterium | reverse complement strand
CCCGATGCCGGGTACACCACGACATCGAACAGCGACGCAGGCGACTGACCGCTGGCGTTCACCGCGACCACTCGGTAGTAGTAGTACACGTTGCCCTGGAACGCCGTGAGCGTATCCACAAACATGGTCACATCCGCTCCCACGTTCGCCAGGTCGTCGAAGGTGCCGTTGCCGACGCGGAGCTGCACGAGGTAGCCCGTCTCGTTGCGTGCCTCGTCGACCCAGCTCACTCGCACCTCCGAGCCGACCATCGTGACGCTCACGCCCGTGGGCGTGCGGGGGACCACCGTACGTATGACCCGCCGTGTTTCGGAGGCGGTGTTCTCGTTGGCACTGCTGTCGACGGCGGTGATGCTCAGCAGTGTGGTGTCAGCCGAGAGGTACACCGATGCGTGCCAGTATACCAGCCAGACCGAGTCCACCCCCGCCATCAGGACCGCGCTGTCCCGAAGGGCCGACACGCCGTTGATCCGGACCGCCTCCACGCCAGTCTGGTTGTCGAACGCCGTGCCGAAGACAACAACGCTGTCGTAGTCAACCGGAGGACTGGTGGGCGAAGGGTACGAGACCACCAGGGTCGGCGGCACGTTGTCCCTCACCGCGTCATCACCGAGGTACTGCTCGGATTCCGGGTCGAAGGGGTTATTGCGCTCGAACGTGCAGTACACTCCCACGCTCAGCAGCGCAGTGACGGCCAGGGCGATGGCGAATGCGGCAACGGTCTTAGAATGCAAAGCTGACCCCCAGTGCGATAGCGCCGACACAGCCGACGATTGCGGAGATATTGCCGTAGGTTGCCGATGATTGGGCCCCGTCCCAGAGCCCCGGGAGTTCATCGGGGTCGTGCGAGGCAGAGTAGTCGTCGTAGGTCGAGTTGGCGTCGGCCCAGAGCACCGCCGCTGCACCAGCGCCGGCCACGGCAACCACCGCCCCGGCCCAGCGGAACACCCTGCCAAGCTTCTTGCGCCGTGCGCCTGCCTGCTCCTTCTGTTCGGCAAGCAGTTCGCTCGTGGGGCTGAGCGAGAAGTCCAACTCGAGTGCCTGCCCCTTCACCACCTGCGCGTCCCGCTGCTGCGGGGCATAGCCCTGCAGACGCACGTCAACCCGGAGACTGCCCGACTCGGCCTCCAGCCCCTTCACCGGCGTCGTCCCCACTTCCTTGAGATCCAGCAGCACCGCCGCCCCCGAAGGACTGCTCGTGACCGTGACATATCCCACGTTCACCGCCGCCGCGCTCACCTCCCGGACCATGTCGTCGCACATGGACGGCACCGCCGTCGTCAACACATCCTCAATCGCTCCCTTCACATCCTTGCTCATGGTCATGCGGATCTGGCCCGTCTTGATATCGATCACTTTCACGTCGACGGTGTACATGGTGCCGATCTTGCCTACCGAGCCGGTCGCGATGCTGTTCACCGAAAGCAGTTGGCCCATCTCCACCACGCACGACGCGTCGGTGCAGGAACCCGAGTTCTGGAACCCCTGCTCCTTCAGTACCGCCTCCATCTGTCCCCGCTCCATCACCTGGAATATCCCCGAACGCACCAACTGGCCGCGGAACCGGTCGGCGATGATGGCGGCCTCATGCGGCTCAACCCCGCGCGGCTCGAAGTCGATGACCGCGATGGAACGCTGAGCCGCAGCCTGGCCCAGGAACATGCCGACGAACGCAAGAGCATGGAGAAACCGACAGGGTACCATTGAGCGCCTCCGGGGACGGTGGATCGGCAACAGCCAGACAATATAGATATGGAGCGTGCACCTTCCGCGACACCGGTACAGCCATCAGAAATAGTACCGCACCCCCATGGCCGCATCGGGGTCGAAGTTCAGCGGGTACGCGCCCCAGGTCGGGGCGAACTCGAAGAAGATCTCCCAGGGCCAGGGCTTGCGCGGAAGCAGGAACTCCACGCCCAGCGGCGTGCGGGCCCGTACGCCTTCGAAACCGGCATGCCAGCTCAGCTTGGCGCCCGCGCCGACATAGACCGGCATGCGGATGGCACGGCTGCGCAGCAGCGGGATATGCGCGAGAAACTCCAGGTGCGTCTGGAACGCCGGCGGCACGTCGTAGCGGAACAAGTTGCGCGACGGGACCCCGAAATCGGCGCCGGCGGCAAGGTCCATGGCAATGTAGGGGTTGAACCACACTTTCATGGTGAGACCGCACGGCTCGCCGCCGATACCCCCGAGACCGAACGGACGGGTCTGCGAGAAGGACTGCGACGCCGTGAGACACACCATGCACGCGAGCAGATACCCCCGACACCGCACGCCGCCACGAATCATCTGCTGCCTCCCTGCTGTCGCGCGCCGACACGATGGTGGAGTCTGCAGGAATATGGTTCCGGGACAGCGGCGATGCAATGCCGTGGGCACTCAGCGTCGGTACAGGCAGACCACAGGACGTGCGGTGGCCCGCACGAAGCGGACGCCGGCCGCAGCACCGGGAGCACGGCGGCCGCGCAGATCCACCAGACCGCTCAGGCGGCCCATCGTATCTGCTGTACGCCCGATGCTGCGTGCTGTTTCGGGCCGCACCGCCTGCGTCTGAGCGTATACCGTGAACTGCACGCTGTCATCCGCGGGCACGAACGGCGCGTTGATCATGGAGTTGTACTTGTGGCGGGTCGCGGTCCATGTACCCGAAGAGAGGGAGTCGAGGGTGGCAGAGGTGTCCTTCACAAGGTAGAGATAGGGACACACCCCCGTGCAGGGCGTGTAGATGAGTTCCATGGTGACCCGGTTGGTGGACTGGTATGCCTGAACCGATACATGGTCGAGTGTGGCTCCCCCGGAGAGATCGATGGCGGTCGCGAACACCAGGGGGACGCCCGTGCGCGGAAGCAGGGGGGCAACACCCAGAAACTCGTGTTCGCGCAGCGTCTGGCTCAACAGGGACGTGAACGCGGAAAGCGAGGTGCTGTAGTCGAATTCCGAAGAGAACCCCAGGCCGACCGGCGGCGGCTCAACATGGTCGACCGTGTCTCCCGGAGCACGCGCGATATCGAACTTGCCGCGCGTATTCGCCGCCGCCGACACGCCGTCACGCCACGTGTCGCTGATACAGAGGAACGACTCCTCGCCCACACGGTAGTCCGGCTCGTACCATCCCACCATGTCGAGGTCGCGTTTCACCACCAGCGTCGACTCGCCCCGCGCCAGGCCACCCTTGAAGGTCTGCAGCACGCGAAGCGTGGCGAATTCCGCGTGGACACCCGAGCCTGAGTCCACCTGCAGCACTTCCACCATGGCAACCATGCGTGCCTCGTGCAGATCCTGCACGAACTGCTCCATCGTGTATTCGCTGGGAGCCGGCAGCATCGCCTGTGAGGCCACCAGCAGCACCGTCGCAAGGGAGAGACTCTGCATGGGCACCTTCCTGAACGGGTCGCACACACCACGCCCCGCTCAGTAAACTACACGCAAATGCGGCTGCACGCCGCAGAGATCTGGAATTGCCCTTAACTCGTTGCCGGTGAACGTGCTGTGCCGGTCAGCAGACGCACAAGCGAGACCAGGTGCCCGATATCGACCGGCTTCTCCAGAGCCCTGTCCGCACCCACCTTCGTCGCCATCTTCAGATGGTCGACAAACCGGGTGTTGGCTGCCCCGGATATGGCGACGAGTTTCACCGACGGATGGCGGCGCCGCAGCTCGACTATCAGTGACGTGCCCTCCCTGTCAGGCATCACGATATCGGTTATCACAACGTCGAAAGGTTGTCGCTCAAACAGGTCGAGGCCGGTCACCCCGCCGTCCGCTTCCTCCACCTCGTACCCGGCGTGTCGAAGCCCCTGGGCCAGGTAGTACCTGCAGTCATGGTCATCGTCGATCACCAGCACCCTCGGCGCCATCGCTCCTTCTCCTTGTCTGATAGCTTCTTATACTCTTTCGGCATGCGCAAGTCAATACCTGTTGACACATGCGTAATGTTTGGCTATATTGGTCATGATGTTTGGAATACCGAACACCCTCAGGAGGCACCATGACAGCAGCAGTCGCAAAGCACGTCCTCGCAATCAACGGCGGGCCGAAAGCGAAGACCACGCCCAACATCCCGATGTACCCGGGCGGACTGGAGATAGGAGAAGAAGAGAAGCGGCAGGTACTCGAAGTACTCGACCACAAGTACTTGTTCCGCTACTATGGCCCCAGTGGCCACCCGTCCAAGGTGCGTGAACTGGAGAAACGGTTTGCCGAACGACTGGGGGCGAAGCACGCGCTGGCGACCAGCAACTGCACGGGGGCGCTCTGCTCTTCGATGGTGGCCTGTGGAATCGGCCCGGGCGACGAGGTGATTGTTCCCGGATACACGTTCTTCGCGTCAGCAGCTTCGATTGTGAACGTGGGCGCGGTGCCGGTGATTGCCGATACGGACGCGACGTTGACGCTTGATGTGGAGGACGTGGCAAAGCGGGTTACACCGCTCACCAGGGCGGTGCTCTGCGTGCACATGCGCGGCGCGCCGTGCGACATGGACCGCCTGGTACCGTTCTGCCGGGAGCACAAGCTGCGCCTGATCGAGGATGTGGCACAGGCCTGCGGGGGAACCTACAAAGGCAGGACGCTCGGAACATTCGGCGACCTGGGGTGTTTCAGCTTCCAGTTTCACAAGATCATCACGGCGGGCGAGGGCGGGATGGTGGTGACGGATGACCCGGTGCTGTACGACCGGGCCATGGGCTACCATGACACTGCCGCCTGCTGGCGTCCCGACCGCTTCGCCGAGCAGCGCTACGAGGGCGAGCTGTTCTGTGGCGACAACTATCGCATGAGCGAACTTACGGGGGCGGTGATGCTCGCGCAGCTTGACAGGCTGGACGGTCTTCTCGAGCGCATGCGCAGTCACAAGGAGCGTATCAGCGAGGGCATCCGCGGCCTTCCCGGGATCACCGTGAGGCCCTCACACGACGACGGGGGTGACGTGGGGGTTTG
>CAZJJT010000391.1:0-4939 GCA_964546395.1 uncultured Fibrobacterota bacterium | reverse complement strand
GATCAGCTCCCCGATATACGGGTTAGGCATCTGCTCGAACGGAAGTTCGATGTTGAGACCGATTGACTTGCCCTTGCCTTTCCTCGCCCCCCGGTTGGCCGCCTCCATGATTCCCGGCCCGCCACCGGTGATCACGCCGAAGCCGCTTCGGGCGGCGAGCTCCGCCACGCGCACCCCCATCTTGTAGTAGCGCTCGGAGGGCTTGGTGCGAGCGGAGCCGAACACGGTCACGCACGGTCCCGCGGCGGCAAGCCGTTCATATCCCTCCACGAACTCCGACATGATCCTGAACACACGCCACGCATCCTCGCTCGGCACGTGGTTCTCAACTGCATCACGACCCGTTCCCATGCTTCGCACTCCCCTGCGTGTCCCGGTTGCTGCGCACGGACCGTGCACGATCAGGACACGCGCTTGTCTCGAAAATAGGTTCGTACCGCCGCGCAGTCGTATTTTGGGCTGCGTGTGCAGGCAGACAACTGCAGTCCAGGCTCACCGTGTTTTCCGCGCTCCCGCGGTTCTGCGCAGGATCCGCGCAGTCGTGCGCGCCGTACCGCGGCGGTTCGTGCATGTCAGCGTCCGCGCACAGGCACTGAGCCTGGTGCAAGACGGTGAAGTCCGTGTATCGTACCCCGTCTCCACCGCCGCCGCGGGGCGTGGATGCCGCGCGGGGTCGCTGCGCACGCCCACCGGCGTGCATCGCGTCGCAGCCCGCATCGGCGCGCGGGCCCCTCTCGGTGCCGTGTTCCGTTCCCGGAGTTCGGCCGGACAGGTGTGGCGCGGCGAGCGCACGCGCGAGGACCTGATCCTCACGCGTATACTCTGGCTCGAGGGCCTTGAGCCGGGCCACAACCGCGGTGGCGGAGTCGACACGTACCAGCGCTGCATCTACGTGCACGGCACCAACCACGAAGGCCGTATCGGTACGCCCGCTTCACACGGCTGCATCCGGATGCGCAACGCGGACATCGTACACCTCTTCCGGTCGGTGATGCGGGGGACCCTTGTCGTTATCAGTTGACGGGCGCGAGTGCAGTTCGTTCCACTTCGTCGGGATCCTCGGCGCAGGGATGAGTGCCATCGCGCAGTACCTGCGCTGGTGCGGCTGTTCGGTGAGTGGTTCCGACCGCTCCCTCGACTCACCCGACACCGCCGCCGTGCGCGATCCGCTGGCGGCCCTCGGGTGTACGCTCTGGCCCCAGGACGGCTCGGGGGTAGCACTCGGAGCCGACACGCTGGTAGTCTCGAGCGCCGTCGAGAACGACAACCCCGACATCGCGGCCGCCGCCGCGCGACAGATACCTGTAGCACACCGCTCCGACGTGCTGGCCGCGCTGGTTGCCACACACCGCACGGTGGCCGTCGCCGGCACCAGCGGCAAGTCGACTGTCACGGGCCTCGTGTTCGACTGCCTGGAAGGGTGCGGCAAGTCCCCGTCGGTCATCTCGGGTGCAGCCCTCAGCAGCGTCGCGGCGCGGGGCGCGTACGGCAACGCCTGGCACGGAACATCCGATCTGCTCGTGGTCGAAGCCGACGAGAGCGACGGCACTGTCGTGAAGTACCATCCATACCTCAGTCTCCTCCTGAACATCTCACGCGACCACAAAGACGAGAGCGAGACAGAGGGAATGCTGCGCCGTCTGGCCTCGCAGTCACAACGCGTCGTCGTCAACGCCGATGACCCGCGATGCGCCGCCGTCCCACACCATGCGGCATTCGGTCTGACACACGGCCAGTGGCGCCCCGACCGTGTCGTGCAGACAACTCCCTCGGTCAGCTTCGTCCGCAACGGTATCACGTATGCCTGCCGCCTTCCTGGCGATCACAACCTCAGCAATGCACTGGCCGCGTGCACGGTCTGCGAGGAGCTCGGCTGCGCGCCAGAGCACGTGGCACGAGCGCTCGCTTCTTCTGGCAGCATTGCCCGCCGGTTCGAAATGCGGCTGTCCGCACGCGGGGTACGGGTGGTGGACGACTACGCCCATAACCCGGCAAAGATCGAAGCGGCACTGCGTACCGCACAGTGCATGGCGCCCCGGGTGTTCGCGCTGTTCCAGCCGCACGGGTTCGGCCCGACGCGCTTCGTGCGGCGCGAACTGGCCGAGGTGTTCTCGCGCGTGCCGCGCAGCACCGACCACGTCCTGGTTCTTCCCATCTACTACGCAGGTGGGACTGTCCAGCGCGATATCAGTTCGGCGGACGTGACTGCGGACGTGACGGGGCACGGGCAGACCGTCCTGGCCCCCGCCACGCGTGAGGAGAGTATTGGCTATCTGGCCGAACATGCGCGAGAGGGTGACCTGATACTGGTAATGGGCGCCCGCGATCCCTCACTACCCGGGTTCGTCGACAGGATTGCGGCAGTGCTATGAGGTGCTGAGAGAGGACGGGCCGGCACTGTTGTGCCGGCCCGTCCAACTCCACAGACTCCTCCAGCAGCTACTCAGCCGACGCGCGACGCCCCCCGCTCCGACCGACCACGCCAATCTCGTACACGTGCGGGGCCTGCTGGCGCTCGCCCGCAGAGAAAACGACTCGCACATACCGCGCTTCCACCGCTGCATCCAGCGCAACGGTCTCGGCACGCGTGCCACGCCCTCTCACGACACCTTCGTGCACGCGCTGATACGTCTCTCCGTCAAGCGATACCTCCACTGCGAACGGCACCGCACGCCCACTGCGAAGGTAGCGTACGAAGACCACTCCGTCCACCGGGTACGTGTCGACCAGGTCACACCCCAACCACTGCTCGCCGTTGCCGCTCGCGCACCACCGCGAACGCAAGTCACGGTCAAGCGCGTTCACCGGCGTGTTGAGCCCTTCCGAGGAACTCGCCGACACAAGGACTACCGGGAGCGCGTGCTCGCCGGCCGACCACGCCATGTCGCGTGCAACGAACGGCTCAACACATGCCGCAGCGCGTGCCACTTCACCAGGCGTCCCACTCACCCTCACAGCTGCCTGCACGGCATCGCCCGGCACGTGTGCCGCCGACGCCGTCTCGACAAGCACCGGGCTCAACTGCCTCGAAGCGTCGGACGGTCCCGACAGGACCGACCGGCTGCTTGCCTGCAGCGGCTGCAGCTGCTGTCCCCCCGCTGCCGCGTCGTGTGTGGAGGCAGCACCCCATCGCATGGAAGAGGCTTCCGAGGGGCTCGGGTCCTGCGCCCCGAGACCGGCCAGAAGGTCACGGCTGCTCACCGCCATGGCGGTCGAGTCCAGCGCGAACACATACAGGTAGATACCGCCCTCGGGAATCCCCCGGTCATCCGCACCACGCGCCGCATTCACCACCCACGACCGCGCGAATTCGGTAACCGGAATTCTGCTGCTCGTGATAACCACGTTCTGCGCCGTGCGGTTGTTGTCCGCCGGGTCGGACGGGCTGCCGTCCGGACGCGTGATCTTGTGCAGGTAGATCGCCTCGGGGGTCTGCGTGAACGGCAGGTTGAGTGTCACCGGAGTGTACCCATCGCCGAAGTCGGTGCTGTTGTGGTTCCCCGCGAGCTTGCGCGAAAGCAGGAACACGGAGTACACCGTCTTTGCCTCGTTGGTAAGCGCGTAGGCGGCCAACAGCGGGATGTCGCCATCGCAGACCGCGGCATCCTGGTAGGTGGGGATGCTGGAGACGGTAATGTTCAGCATCCGGTCACCCCGCGCGTAGTTATTGCGCATCGCCATGGCTTTCCACCCGGCGTGCTGCCTGAACCCGCCCTGCGTGGCCTGGGTATGCGACGACCACCCGGTTCCACACCCGTACCCGAGGTAGTTCTGGTGCTTATAGCCCACGTAGCTCGAGTACAGCCATGAGTCGAGGGCCGCCACCGCCATCGCCACCGACTTGCCGTACTGCTCGGCCACCTCCTTCGCGTTCTCGTCGTCGCTGCTCACGTAGTAGCCGCTGGGCCCGCCCTCGTAGACAATCAGGTCATAGTCGACACCCAGCCCCGCGGCTTCATCACGGAACTCCGCGTGCTTGGCGAGGTACTCCTCCTTGAACTCGGGGTCGGCGGCAACGAGTGTCCGCTGCAACCCGTCATCGTCAAACGTACCGTTCTGCGGGTCGCCCGTCTCCCACTTGGGCCCTACGTAGTTGGCGTGTGTGACGTACTTGACCGCTCCGGTGGTCCTGCGCACCGAGACCTCTCCGTACTGATCCGCGCCAACCATGTAGCCGCCGCTCAGCGCGAACTTGATCTTGCTTCCCAGGTCGTACTGAGTCCACTCGGGCATGGCAGCCGCAGTCTGGTCGAACATGTAGTGACCGAACAGACCGTACTCCACTCCCCCGGCCCATACCCACCCCGGCCGGCTGAACCCATACCACCCGTATCCGCCGGCGCCGTTGTGCCAGCTTTCGTTGCCGTACTCTATGAGTATCTCACGAAACTCATCGGTCCACGGTGTCCCGTTGTCGCCGCGCTGCTTGTAGCGCATATACGCGTAGGGCTTGCTCTGCGGCGTATCGCTCGCCGGGTCATAGGGTACCCCCAGGTACTCCACGACGGCTTCCCAGTCCTCTTCGGTGTGCTCCACACGCAGTGTCAGGTAGGGCACTATCCGCGTTGCCGGACTGTCACCGCTCTTGAGCGCCCAGTACATGCAGTGCGGGACAGTCATGTAGATACCGGAGCCGAGATTGTAGATGAAGTCGAGGCTGCTGCTCGACCAGTCACTCAGCAGACGGCTCATCGGTGAGGTGGTCGGGAACGTACTCGGGTAGAAGCGTGCCGAGGGCTTGGGACCGATCGGCGTGATGGTGCGCAGGTACTCGTTGAACCCAAGCGTACACGGCGAGAACGCCCGGTTCTCGTGAACCGCGTCGTTCTGGAACACCTTCCAGTTGTCGATCCAGAGTTTGCCCGGACCGCTCACCTCGAACCCGAAGTGTTGATGCCAGGAGTCCCCGTCGGGGTATGCCGGACCCGTGAAATCGTAC
>CAZJJT010000390.1:0-4942 GCA_964546395.1 uncultured Fibrobacterota bacterium | reverse complement strand
ACTGCAAGCTGTGGAAGGAGCCCCGGCCGCGCGCTCCGCCGGACGCCCCGGTTGCCGATCCCCAGCCCCCAGAGTTGACCTACGACGAGGGCTATTTCGATAGAGAAGTCGCCTGAAACTCCGCGCCTGCCAAGGCGCCTTGCGTGAGCTATGCCCTGAACCACGAAATCATTGACTTTCCAGTCGGGATCAGTGATATTTCGGGAGTAGCGGTGCCGGTTGCGGGTCCGGCCGAAGCCGAAACAGCGCGTTCAGCGCATGTTTCTGTGGTCAATGGGCGGCAGGAAAGTAGGAAGTATCGCGTGAATGCCCAGAAAGAAACTTCTTATCCTTCGATTCCGACCTTGATAAAATCCAGCTTCGCCTCCTGCGCCAGAAACCTGAACGCTCCCGCATCAACCACGTTACCGCCGCCTATCACCAGCCGGTCGCCATACCGCTCGCGGGTCCACAACGCCGCGTCACGCTGGAATTCCGAATATCCGTCGGAGCTGTCGAAGCACACCACGTCAACTCCGGCGTCGACCAGCGCCGGAACACGGTCCTGGTAATCGTGCGTGTTGACCCCCGCCCCAACCATCAGCCGCTTGTGATCATCGAGGAGCTCATCGGGGTTGTTGCGGTGATCGAGATAATCTTTTTTGAACACGAGCGAGTGCAGACGGCCGTCGCCGTCGAGGATCGGCAGGCATTTGAGTTTGTTTCTCCGCAGCAGGCTGTTGGCCTCGTGAAGGCTGATGCCGACCGTGCCGAACACGACTTCCTTGCGGGGGGTCATGAAATCGCGTACCGGCGCCTTCAGTTCGTCTTCGTATTCCCAGTAATCGTTGTCGGTAAGGATGCCGACAAACACACCGCGCGCGCTGCCGTCCTCGGTGACCGGCATGGTGGAGTGGCCGGTCCGGCGCGCGAGGGCCACGGCCTCGGCCAGGGTATTGTCGGGGCGAAGGTTCGAGTCGCTGGCGACAAATCCGGCCTTGTGGTTTTTTACACGGTTGACCATGGCTGCCTGGTTGTCGATCGTCTGGGAGCAATAGATGAACGCAAGCCCGCCGCACCGCGCAAGGGCAATTGCCAGCTCGGGCCCGGATACCGCCTGCATCGATGCCGCGACAAACGGGACGTTGAGCATCCGCCGGGAGGTGTCACCGGTATGGTATCGCGCCAGCGGTGTGCAGAGCGAAACGTTGGCGGGCTGGTGCTTTTTGGATGTCAGCTGCGGTATCAGGAGAAATTCGGAGAATGTCCTGGAAATATCATCATTAATGCGTGCCATATCGATGCCTCCCGGCGTTCAAGTCCAGACAAATTAGCTTCACCGGGCCGCTTTTTGCAAGCCGCCCGCCCGGGTCCGGGGCGTCGGCCGGTGAATTGATTTGGCAATAGAACGGGACGGCGCAACACGGGGGCAATTAGGGGGTTCGGTGGCGGTCAATCCAGGTAAAAGGCGTAGATACGGGATGAACGGGCCCCCCAGGTCTGATCCAGGATGAATTTGACGGATCCCACGTCACGGCCGATCGTGATACGGACCAGGCGCTGGTGGTTGTCGGTCATCCGGGCGACCGTTTCCGCCCGGCCATCCGATTCGCAATCGATACGGAACGCCTTGGCGGCGACATCGGGCACCTGCCGGAGCTGGTTGTCACGCTGGTGCCAGCTCATGGCGATATTGCGTTCCATGGCGCTGTCAAGGACCAGGGTCGCATGTTCCACCCGGCCGGGGCGTTTCAGCCGGTATTCGACCCAACCGCCCGGCCCGCTCATCCAGCAATGCGTATCATCGCCCGTCTGGCGGTTGACGCCGTCACGCACCGGCTCCGGATTGCCTTCAGAACACGTCAGCGCCGATTCACGGGTGAGGGAACTCATTTTCTGGGTAATACCGGGCAGGTAACAATCATCATACAGCAGGGATTGCTGGAGCATGCCAACCATCGGACCAACACCGGCGGGGTCTTTCCCATTTGAAATTGCCAGGGACGCGGCCGTCCCCGCCGCCTGACCCATGCTGCATCCGGTCCCCATCACCCTTGTCGAACTCATCGCCATGTGTGTACAGCTTGCGTTGCGCCCGGCACACATCAGGTTTGGCACCGTGCGTGAATACAGACAGCGATACGGAATCCCGTAGCAAAAGGGTGTTTCATGAAAATGCGTGGCAGGGGCGTTCACCCTGACCGCTTCAAATCCGGCCGGATGGTGATCATCCATACTCCATCCGCCGTATGCCACCACGTCGTCGAACTTCCCCCCGGCCCTGATATCGTTCTGGGTCAGGATATGCGCGCCCTCGTAGCGGCGGCTTTCGCGCTTGGCCGGCAGAAACTGCAGCCATTCCAGGGCCCAGTTGGCGGCCCGTCCGCTTTGCTCGCAGCGGTTCTTGATATGGTCCCAGAGTCCGAGTGTGGTTGCCAGAAGCCGGTCGCGCAACACCTCGGTGTCACCGATTGCGTCGTCTTCACCGCCCAGTTCGACCCACCAGTAGCCCATTTCCCAGAAACTGTGACCGCCGCGTCCATACGGGATCGATTCACAGGAGTCGAACCGGCGGATCCATGACGGCGGGTCGTACGGTTGCGGCGTGTCGTACTCACGCGCCTGAAACAGGCAAGTCAGGCCCATGGTCTTGTTATCGGCAACTTCGGGCGCAAGCGATTCACCGAATTCCCCGCGCGCTTCACGGCCCATGCGGCATGCGGCCCCGGTGAGAGGCGCCAGGATGCTGTCTCCCGAGCAGTCAATGAAGATTCGGGCATTGACCGTGTGCATGATCTGTGTGGTAAGCTGCCAGCCGGTGACCGATGCGATGCGCCCGTCCTTCATCGAGGCATCGAGGCACGAGCAGTTGAGCAGGAGCGTGATGTTTGGCTCAAGGAGGCATTTTTCGTAGAGCAGCGCATCCCAGACCGAGAAATTGCGGTTCGGGTTGCGGCGAAGGTTGTCGAGCCGGATCTCTTCGAGAATCCCGGTTTCACGAAGGTGCGGTTTATGGTTGTGCACATCGGCGCCGCAGATGTGAACACGGCACTCACTTGAGGCGTTGCCGCCCAGCACCGGGCGATCATGCATGAGCGCCACCTTCGCCCCATGCCGCGCCGCAGCCAGGGCCGCGGTCAGCCCTGCCATGCCCCCGCCTACAATACAAATATCAGTAGAGCACACCTGGGTTCTTGTATTCATCTTGATTTCTTGCATATGTTTCCCCATGATACATCAGTTTGTCTTCGGACGTATTCACTGACAGACGGTTTTCCCAGGAATATCGCTGATTCTGGCTGCGAAGTCAAGCAATGCAGGATGACGGGACGGAGTTCGCGCAGGCCGCCCCTGGGAAACATGCGTCAGCGCGCGCGAACATACCGCGCCACGTAGGCGCCGGGACCCACGTGACGCCCGTTGCCATCGGTGCCGTCCCAGACCACGCGATGGTATCCGGCGACACTGGTCAAGCCGACATCGGCCACGTGTGAACCGTCGGGCCTGAAAATCCGCACACAGCCGGTCTGGCCCTGCGTCACGGCATACCTGAACTCGCGCCCCGGGCCCAGGTGGAGAAACGCGCCGCCGCGGAAGGCGGCGGCATCCGGGACAGCCGGCTGCTGGTCGCCCAGAACCTGAGTGCTCGGGACGATGGCGAACGGCGACGACGTCGCGCACACCTGCCTGTCATTGTAGTCGTAGACGACTATGAGCGCGTTGGCGCACACCGAGTCCGGCACCACCCACGGGTAGTCGCCCCACAGGGGATTGCTGTGTGCCACCGCGCCGTCGGCGGATACCAGGTGCCACGTTTCGCCCTGGTCAGCCGAGTATGCGATGGAGACTTCCGAGACCAGCACGGTGGTCCACCGGATATGTTGCGTGCTGCCGACCGCCCATTGCTCGCCCCCGGTCGGCTGCGTGATCGTGACACCGGGCGTGCCCTGAAGCACCAGCGAGTCTTCGGCAATGCACATCGATGTATCGGCCCCGAGGAAGGCCCGCACCCGGTAGTGGTACATGGTGCCGGCGGTCAGGCCACTGCTGTCGCCGTACATTGTCGCGTCTGCCGCTATAACGCCGATCAGCGCCCAGGCCCCACTCCCTGCAGCCCGCTCGATCACGAATCCAGCCTCGTTGTCGGAGTTGTCGGTCCACGAAAGTTGTATGGCATGGTCGGACAGAGCAATGGCCGCGAGATCGCTGGGGGGCATGATACTGAGACCCACGTTCAGCGCCACAGTGTACGTGGCCGTGTTGGTTGCCCCGCCGCCGAAGACCGTGACTGTCGCGAAATAGGCGCCGGAGGAAAGCCCGCTGAGGTCGACCGTGTTGGTCAGCGTTTGGCTGTTCCCTCCGGAGCCCTGCACCACCACTGTGAGCCACGCCGCATCGTCGGAGACATTCACGACCCCTAGAATACCTGCGCCGGTGTTCGTGACACCGACCTGCTGACTGGGAGGAGCGCTTCCGCCCTGCTGACCGCTGAATCGCAGCGACGCGGAGTCGAGGGCGATCCATGGGCTGTCGGGCGGCGGCAGAGGCAGCGGCCCGGGCCAGAAGTCCGCCGGCGAATTGGCCCAACCGCTGCCGGGCGGCAGGTATGCGGAATCAGTGCTGAGTTCGAGGAGCCACTGCGTGCCGTCGACACCATTGACGTACGTGATGTAGTCGGTGGAGGCGCTGGAGAAGATGAACCTGTCAACGCCCCCGCCCGGCGGCGGGTTAATGACATGCAGGATCGTGTCGCCGACAAAACTCACGACATTGCCGACGCAGTGACACGCGTAGTCCCGTGTCACCATGCGGCCGTCACGCGAGATGTATGGCTGACACTGCGTACTGGTGGTCTCCGGCAGCAACCGCTGCTGCGTCCTGCCTACCAGGTCGAACGTGTAGATGATGTTGGGATCGTTCAGGCCAGGCGAGTTCGAGCCTCTTGACTCGACCATCATCTCCG
>CAZJJT010000389.1:0-4986 GCA_964546395.1 uncultured Fibrobacterota bacterium | reverse complement strand
CCGCGAATCATACGCGATATCCAGGATATCGGGGTTACCCGCTCCCCCAAGTTCCTCGGCCTCAACCGCGCCAATCAGTTCGCGCCAGAGCATGCACTCTCCCATTCGTCAGCCACGCCCGTTTCGTGGCAGCGAAGCCATTCCGCCCTGAACCGCGCTGCGTTGGCTTCGATCCACGCGATCGCTCGAGCGTTCTGACACTCCAGGTCCCCGTGACACTCGTCCCCTATCTCGCGTACCATTGTTCGCAGTTCCTCATACATGTACTGTCTGAACTCAGCACCCATCGCGCGTCCCTTTCGGTTACGACGCAACTAGTCAACTCCCGAACGAACAGAACAGCGAACACGGCTCGGCGTGGCGCAGCAGCGTGCCCACACCCGGCCGCTGTTCCTGCACCACTCCTGCTCCCGTCACGTACGGCGTTATGCCGCGCACATTCAGCATGCTGATCGCTTCACGCAGGTCGGTGCCGCGGCACTCGGGCACCGCTACACGGGGTGTCGAGCCACGCTGCACCTGCACACCCTCGTCCGCATACAGCTTCACCCGCATCCCCGGTGAGGGCAGCTGACCACCCGCCGGGCTCTGGAACCGCACCGTGTCGGCCCGGCCCACGATATCGAACAGGAGACCAGCGGCTGCGAGCCTTTCGCGGGCCTGCATCACACTCAGGCCACACACCAGCGGGACCGATTGACGGCGCTGGTCGGGGGCAGCACTCGGTTCGCGACTCCCGCCGTTGAGGATCCGCTCCGCGTACTCCAGGTCGGGATCGGAGATGATCTGCCGCATCACCTGCTGGAATACAGGCGCGGCAGAGAGCCCACCCGCCTTCGCCGTGTCAGGCGCGTCAACCACTATCCCGCACACCAGCGCCGGGCTGTCTGCCGGCGCGAAGCCGACAAACGAGGTGACATACCCCGACTGCGAGTAGGTGCGGGTCTCAAGGTCGAGCTTCTGACTCGTGCCGGTCTTCCCCGCCACATCCGCGCCTTCGATCGCCGCGGCGGTACCGGTACCCTCCGACACCACGGCCCGGAGCATGGCACGCAACCGCCTGGCGGTTTCGACCGACACGACCCGGCGCACCGCCCGCACTCCGGCCGTGTCGACCCGCGTGCCATCCGCGTCGACAATCTTGTCGCACACGACCGGCTGCACCAGCACTCCGTCGTTGGCCACCGCCGCGTACAGCATCACCACCTGGAGGAGCGTCGCCGACAGCTCATGTCCCATGGCCATCGTGACACGCGTGCGCCCCGACCACTCGCGGATCGGATGCACAATCCCGCCCTCTTCACCGGCAAGCGCGATGCCGGTACGCTCGCCGAAGCCGTAGTTGCGGGTGTAGCGATAGAACGTTTCGTTACCCAGGCGATCAGCGGTGCGGGCGAAGAACACGTTGCTCGAATGGGCGAGGGCCTCGGCGAACGTGATGGTGCCGAACGGACGGTGGTCGCGGATCGACTCGCCATAGACCGTGTACACACCGTTCCCCGCGAACATCGTGTCACTCTCGCAAAGCAACTTTTCCTGCACGGCTGCCGACGCCGCGACGAGTTTGTACGTCGAGCCGGGCTCGTAGAGGCCGCTGATACAGCGGTTCTGGCGCTCGGAGAGCGGGTACTTCGCCGAGCGGTTGGGGTCGAAGGACGGTTCGTTGGCCATGGCGAGGATCGCACCGGTGGACGGATCGGCAACGATACCCATCGCCGCGCTGGCACGATAGCGCTTGAGAGCCCGCTGCAGCAGTCCCTGCAGAATCGTCTGAATGTCAAGGTCGATGGTCAGGTAGACATCCGCCCCCCGCTCCGGCGGCTTGGCCGGCAGGTCAACGTTGTATTTGCGCTGACGGCCCTGCGTGATCCGCGCGTCCCGCTGTACCATGGTCCAGCCGTCTTCGCCGCGCAGATAGCGGTCAAACGCAAACTCGGCCCCACCCAGCCCGTACCCGTCACGCCCCACGAAGCCGAGCACCGGGCCCCCGATATCGCCGTACGGGTACACACGCCCGTCGCCCACCTGGGCCACGGCATCGCGGTCCGCCCCGGTACCGACACTCACCGCCAGTTCGCGTCCCTTGCGGTCGAGGATCCGACCGCGTGTCGCCGGGACTACCCGGCGCTGGAGCGACTGCTGGCGACTGCGCAGAGTCAGCTCCTCGCGACGCAGTACCTGGATGGAGACCAGCTTGCCGGTCACCAGCAGCGCCAACAGCACGAGGCACGCGCCCACGAATGTCACTCGTGCCCTGAACGCGTCCATCTCAGATCTTCTCCTGTCCGAGAGACCGTCTGATAAGCGCCAGGAACCCGCCCTCGGGCAGCGCCCAGCAGCGGGAGGGACGAGACTCGATGATCACGATCTGGTCCGGGGACGGGTAGTCCATGGCGAGATCGTCACGGGCAATGCGCTCCACACGCTGGGCGGAAGCGAGGGCGCGCGCGCGGAGCATGAGTGGACCTATCTCGGCGGTACATGCCTGAAGAGAGTCGGTGAGCTGTTCGCGGCGGATCGCCAGGTTGCGCATGTACACCTGCCGGCGTACCGTGAGCAGCGGACCGGCAATCGCCAGCGCGACCAGCAGCACGCCCCCGCCCACCATGCGCAGTCGGAGCACGGGAGCGCGACCCGCCGTGGAAACCGCGGGGCGTACGTGGATACCGCTGCGTGGACGGGCTCTGCTCATGCGAGTTTCTCCGCAACGCGAAGACGGGCGCTGCGCGCCCGGCGATTCTGTGAAATCTCTTCGGCCGAGGGCCGGAGTGCACCGCGGGTTATCCGCTTAAGTACCGCCCTGCAGCCGCACGCACAGACCGGCAAACCGGGCGGACATACACACCGCCCTTCCCCATCGCGCATGGCATTCTTCACCAACCGGTCCTCAAGCGAGTGGTACGCTATCACCACGAGACGTCCACCTTCACGAAGGGAGTCGACAATCTCGGCGAGGAACGACTGCAACTCCCCGAGTTCATCGTTCACCGCGATGCGCAGCGCCTGGAATACCTTCGCCAGTACCGCAGGCTGGAGCGGTCCGTACTCGCGTTCGAGGCACCGACGGAGATCGGTGGTGGTGCGGAGTGAACCCTCGGAGGCGCAGGCAGCGAGCACGCGGGCCATCCGTCGCGGGTTCCTCACTTCGCCGAACTCACCAAGGAGGGTTGCCAGGTCCGCTTCGCCGGCTTCCTGTAGCACCTGCGTCGCACCACGCTCATCGCAGTCATCCATCCGCATGTCAAGCGGCCCTTCGGCCTGGAAACTGAACCCGCGGCGTGGTGTGTCGATCTGGTGGGACGAGACTCCGAGGTCAAGCAACGCACCGTCCAGCGACGGGACCTGGTGCTCCCGGAGCACCTCCGCGAACTCCGAGAACCGCCGGTGCGCAAGGATGACCCGGGCGTTCGACTGCGGAAGTGACTGCCGTGCCCACTCGATCGCTTCCTCATCGCGGTCGAGCCCGATCGCGGTCCCCCCCGGTCCAAGCCGCTCAAGCAGCGCACCGAAGTGGCCCGCGCCGCCAAGCGTGCCGTCGAGGTACGTCCCGTCCTCCCGAACGGCAAGCCCCTCGATCGTTTCGCGCAGAAGGGCAGGGACATGGTACATGCCTCACCTACAGTTTGGTGACCGCCGCGTAGTAGATATCGTCGAAGTTGCCGGATGCGCCCAGGTAGTCATCGAACCGCTTCTTGTCCCAGATCTCGATGAAACTCCGGCGGCCGATGAGAATGATGTCCTTGCTGATCCCGCTCTGCTGCATCTGCAGCGGCGTGATCGTGATGCGGCCCTGCTTGTCGAGGACCGAGTCACTCAGGGTGTTCTGGATGATGCGGTGGATCTGGTCGCGCTCACGCCCCATCGGCATCGCGTCGAGCCGTTCCTCGTACTTCTCCCACTCATCCTGCGGGTAGGCCCACAGACACTGCCCCGGTGCCAGGCAGATCACGAACGTGTCGCCCGCGGCAGGCGCCACGAGCTTGCGCCACTTTGCAGGGACATTCAGCCGACCCTTCTCGTCGACCGCGTAGTCGTATCTACCTCGAAACCGCGACATAGGTATCTCCCACGATTACCCACAGCTCTCCCCTATAATACCTAATGGCCCACAAAATGTCAATACCCGGGTACCTTAGTAGTGCGGGGTGCGGAGTACGGAGTGTGGAGTGAGGGGCGCGGAGTAGCTGAGCACGGGGAGAAAAAAGGGCGCCCTGCTGAGGATCTCAGCGGGGCGCAGGGCTGGCGGTACGGGCGAGAGACTCAGCGAGAAGACGCGGTGAGTCGGACCACGCCAGTCAGCTCGTCACGGTCGATGCGCACACGGGCCGCGTCATGGCTGGCTGTCAGGCCCGGGCACATCCTGCCGAGCAGGTCGAACGAGCGCACCACGGCACGTGTGCGCCGCTGGTGTATCTTGAGCGCGTTGCCGGTCTGCCTGCCAGCCACGGCTACCGGGTCGGGCACTGTTGTGGCCGAGCGGCCCCAGAACGGACGGTACACGCGCAGCGCTTTCACCGGCACGGTTCCCGCGGCAGTCTTCGTGAGCACGAGCGCATGATCGGCGTTGGTGAGCCCCTGCGCCAGGGTGAGCACGTGTTCGCGAGCTGGGTCCACGCTCGCCGGCGGCGTGTACGTGTCCGCATGCCGCGCCTCGATATCCCAGGTAACCGTGTACCCGGTGGTGAACCAGGCAGTCGAGTAGTCACCGATCCACCAGTCGCTTGTGGGCAGCACCCAGTCCTGCGGGTGCTGAATCACCACGCGCCCCGAATTCGACGTGAACGCACCGCTGTTGGTCCCACTGCCGTCAGCGCCGCTCACTGAGCCGCTCACGCTGAAACTGAACGTGTTGTTGCCGGTGTTGATACTGCTGAGTGTCGCGGTCCATCGCTCAACCACCGGAAGGCTGTTCCAGCTCACACGGTACAACCCTCCGCACCACCACGGCCAGTCACGGTCCGAGTCTGCCCCGGGGATCATCCAGTT
>CAZJJT010000388.1:0-4986 GCA_964546395.1 uncultured Fibrobacterota bacterium | reverse complement strand
TGGGGCCGTTTGTCAACCAGGCTTCCGAGCAGCAGATCGTGCGGCCCGACGGCACGAAGCGGCTGATTCAGATGGGTGTATTCCCCGTGCGTTCGTCAAGCGGGTTCCTCGCCGCATCGATCATCCGCGATGTCACCGAAACGCGGGCGGCGCAGGAGCGCGAGCGCCAGCACATGCGCGATCTCGATCTGCTCTCGCGCACGGCAATCGGATTCGTCGAGCTTCCGGGTCAGGCCAACCTCTACGAATTTATCGGCCAGCAGCTCCTGCTGCTGTTCGGCGACAAGGCGATCGTGGCCGTGTCACACTTCGACCGCGAGCGCAACACGTACTCGCCGGAGGCGATTTGCGGTCTCGAACGCGTGCGTGGCGCGGTGACCAAGCTGCTGGGGATTGATCCTGCCCGGATGACCGGCGATTTCGGACCACGCGCCAAGACGCTTCTGATGGGCGGCAGAATCGAACTGCTGGAAGCAGGGCTCGCAGGGCTGTCGCCCGAGGTGCTGCCCGATGCACTGGTGGGCGCCCTGGGACGGGCGCTGGGTGTCACACGCGTGTACGTCTGCGGGTTCGTGCGTCACGGGACGGTGTACGGAGGCGTGACCGTGGTACAGCGCACGGGCTGCCCCGAACCCGACCTCACGCTGGCGGACGCATTTATCAGGCAGGCGGCGGTGGCGGTGGCACGGCGGCAGGCTGAGGAGCAACTGCGCGAGAGCGAGGAGCGGTTTCGCCAGATTGCCGACAACGTGCACGAGGTGTTCTGGCTGGAGCGTGCCGGAACGCGCGAGGTACTCTATGTCAACGCACCGTTCGAAGATATCTGGGGTCGACCACGACAGCAGCTGCTGGCCGACCCGGGGCTGTGGCTCGCCACCGTGCACGAGGCAGATCACGCACAGGTCTCCGAGGCGCTCGCCAGGCTCGACAAGGGCGATTTCAACGCCGAGTACCGCATCGTGCGGCCGGACGGTACGGTACGCTGGATCCGTTCGCGCATCTTCTCGATCTCTGACGCGGACGGGGTAGCGTACCGCCGCGCGGGGATCGCCGCCGATATCACTGAGTTCAAAGACGCCGCCGAGCAGGCGCGCCTGCAGCGTGAGCAGTTGATGCAGGCAGACAAGATGGCAAGCCTGGGCGTGCTCGTGTCGGGTGTAGCGCACGAGATCAACAACCCCAACAACCTCATCACGCTCAACGCCGGTCTCATCGGCCGGTTCTGGAAAGCGTTCGAGCCGGCCGTACAGGCCCACCAGGAGAGCGTGGACGCGGCCCAGTTGGGCGGATTGGAGATCGCGGAGGCCTCGGGCAAACTCGCATCGCTCGTGGACGGGATCGCCAATGCCGCCGAGCGGATCAAGCGGATCGTGGGCAACCTGCGTGACTTCGCCCGCGCCGACTCGGGCAGACTCGACGAGGTAGTGTCGGTGCGGGACGTGGTGGAGGCGGCGGTGTCGATCGTGCAGAACCTCATCCGCAAGTCGACCCAGAATTTCGAGGTTGCGCATGACGATGGTATGCCGCCGCTGCGCGGGAACAACCAGAAGCTCGAACAGGTACTGATAAACCTGATCACGAACGCCTGCCACGCGTTGCGCTCGCGCGAAGAGGCCGTGCGTATCGTGAGCCGGTACAGCCGCTCGCGCAGGCAGGCGGTAATCGAAGTGAGCGACAGCGGCGCGGGAATTCCCGCCGGGGTGCTCGGCCGGGTGTTCGACCCGTTTTTCACCACCAAGCGCGAAACGGGCGGCACGGGACTCGGCCTGTCGGTGTCGTACGCTATCGTGCAGGAACACGGCGGCGAGTTGCAGATGGAATCGACTGAGGGAGCGGGCACGGTAGTGCGTGTCGTGCTCCCCGCACCCGTCGCCCGACAGGAGAAGTGACCCGCACCCATGACGCTGAGAAACCCCCGGTACCCCGTTCTTCTGGTTGACGACGAGACGGAGGCGCTTGAGAGTGAAGCGCTCGTGCTGGGATTGCACGGCCTTACGAATGTTGCGAAGTGCAGCGACAGCCGCACGGTGATGCAGACCCTGGCCGAACGCCACTGCGGCATCGTGGTGCTCGACATCACCATGCCGCACCTTGACGGTATCAGTCTGCTCGACATGATTGCCGCTGAGTACCCCGACGTGACGGTGGTGATGCTCACGGGCCACGACGACGTGGGAATGGCGGTGAGCTGCGTGCGCAAAGGCGCGTTTGACTATGTCGTGAAACCGGTGGATGAAGACCGGCTGTGCACAACGCTCGCACGCGCGCTGGAGCGCCAGGAGATCCTCGGTGAGACACAGCGCCTGCATACAGCGTTCATGGAGGGCTCCCCCGAACACCCGGAGGTATTCGCTGCGATGGTTACCGCGGACCCGCGCATGCTCAGCGCGTTCCGGTACGTGGAAGCTGTGGCGCCGAGCGGCCTCCCAATCCTTGTGACCGGCGAGACCGGCGTGGGCAAAGAGCTGCTCGCACAGGCCATCCACCAGGCCTCGGGAACCACGGGAGAGTTCGTGACGGTCAACTGCGCGGGAATCGACGACCAGCTGTTCTCCGACACGTTGTTCGGGCACACGAAGGATGCGTATACCGGGGCAAGCGGTACACGACAGGGACTCGTGGCCCGGGCGAAGGGCGGAACCGTGTTCCTGGACGAGATCGGCGACCTGCACCCCGACTCCCAGGTGAAGCTGCTCCGGCTGCTTCAGGAGGGAACCTACTACCCACTCGGTTCCGACACGCTGGCGACGGCGCAGTGCCGGTTCGTTGCGGCAACCAATGCCGACCTCGCGCGCCGGCAGAGAGACGGCTCGTTCCGCAAAGATCTCTTCTTCCGTCTCCAGTCTCACGAGGTCCGCATCCCTCCACTGCGCGAGCGAAAGAGCGACATCCCGCTGCTGGTGGATGAGTTCCTTCGGCAAGCCGCGCAGGCGCTCAGGAAGAGGCCCCCTACCCCTCCGCCCAACCTTGCCGTGCTGCTGAGCAACTACGATTTCCCCGGCAACGTCCGCGAGCTTCGAGGCATGGTGTTCGACGCTGTCGGACGGCACCGTTCCGGCGTGCTGTCTTCCGAGGCGTTCCGCGAGGCAATGGGCCGGCAGGCGGAACGTGCCGAGGGGCAGTCGGCAGGTGAGGAGAGCGACGGAGTGGTGGCGTTCCCGGGGGAACTGCCGACACTGGAACAGGTCGAGAACGCACTGGTGGTCGAGGCGCTCCGGCGCACCGAGGGCAACCGTTCGCTGGCGGCCCAACTCGTGGGCATGTCGCGCCAGACGTTCAAGGCGAAGCTCAAGCGTGCGGGCTGCGAGGGAGACGCGAAACGGTGAACAGAACTCGACATCTGCCGGGCCGCCACAACTCGGCTAACCCGTTCGTGTGCAAGGTGATGCCGTACTCAGGCGCGCGTGGTGGTCGGTTCCTTACCACCCCTTCACGCCGCCCCTGGCACACGCAAACGCTCGATCCAGCTGTACCTGAGGCAGTTCTGCGCATATCGGATGTCGTGGCATGGCGGTTGCGGCACTTGTTCGCGGACACCGCAGACGGCTGGGGCGGCACAGCGGTGACGGACAGTACCCGAACAGGGGCCAACAGGACCATGGAACACGTACCCGCGCGCATTCTCGTAGTTGATGACGAGCCGGACTATGCGGCCACGCTGGCGCTGGCTCTCCGCGCCAACGGCCATGACGTCGACTCGTGTGCACGGGCCGAGGACGCGCTTGAGCTGGTTTCGTCACCCTCACGGCAACCGTTCGATCTGTTGATTACCGATATCGTGATGCCCGGCATGTCGGGGGAGGATCTGGTTGCGGCGGTCAGGCGCACAGCGCCCGACCTGCCCATCCTTGCCATGACTTCCTGCGGCAATACCTCCCTGCTCGTGCAGCTCATGCGCCTTGGCTGCAGCGACTACATCGACAAGCCGTTTTCGCCACGACAACTCGAGGAACGCGTCCGTTCGCTCCTTCAACGCCGCAGCGGCGCGCTTGCCGGCCAGCAGTCGGTCGAACGGCTGGCTGCCCTGGGCAGCAACGTCGCGGGACTCGTGCACGACCTGAACAACCAGCTGGCCGCCATGAGCGGGTTCCGCGAACTGCTCGAGCAGGAGCTTTCCGACCCGCGGCAACTGCAGTACTGCGGGTCGATACGCAGGTGTCTCTATCGCGTGGGCAACATGGTGAACAGCGTGATGGCGGTGGCGGGGGCGGCCGCTCCGCGCATGGTCCTTCTCGAGCCGGTGTCGGTCCGCGACCTGGTCGAGAACATCGTTGCCCTCTCGAACCTGCGCACGTCGGTCAGCATCGATATCCATCCGAACTGCGCCGTGGAAGCCGAGCGGGAGCGTCTCGAAACCGTGTTCTGGAACCTGCTGAAGAACGCCGACGAGGCCCTGAGGGGCAGTCCCGACGGCCGAATCGTGGTGTCGTGCGGACTGGAGGGCGAGTCGGTGGTGGTCAGCGTACGCGACAACGGACCGGGTATCAGCCCCGAGGTACGCGACAAGCTGTTCGGTGTGGGGCAAACCTGGGGCAAGCGCAACGGCAACGGTATCGGTCTGCACAGCAGCAGGCGCGTCGTGGAAGGGATGGGAGGGGCGCTGTGGTGTGAATCGGAACCGGGCAGTGGCGCGACGTTCTTCGTCCGCCTCCCCTTCCGCCCCCCTCAGCTGCAGACCGGGAGTGGTTCGCACAAAAGTCGCGGGTGCCCGCCGATCGCGTCGCCGGCCGGCAACACGGAACCGGGCACACACGTAACGCGTCCGGCCTGACGCCGGACAACTGTTCAGGGAGGAATCCGCATGCCGGGGAAAGCACAGCAGCACGCCGCACAGCAGACTGATGTCACCGAGCTGGGCATGAAGCTGGCGGGGAAATACCTGACATTCCTGCTTGGGGGCGAGGAGTACGGCCTGGAGATCCGCAAGGTCAAAGAGATCATCCCCATGCAGAAGACCACACGTATCCCTCGCGCACCGGCGTACGT
>CAZJJT010000387.1:0-4989 GCA_964546395.1 uncultured Fibrobacterota bacterium | reverse complement strand
GTGAGCCACGCGCAATCAGCACCACGGTGTCACGCGAGCGCCGTGCAACCGTGTTCACCCGGTACCATCGCCCCACCCCCGAAAGCACCCGGCGCGACTCGAGTGAGCGAAGCGCCTTGCGGAGGGTCCGGTAGGCAACCCCGTAGCGGGCGGTAAGCTCCTTGACCGAGGGAAGCGCCTCGAGGAAACGGAACTCCCCCGCGTCGATGTCGCGCTCAAGCATCCCCTCGGCCCGCTCCCATGTCATCAGGCTGGCCACAGAACCGGCTGCCGGAGCGACAGGGGCCGCGGCCGCCCGGATACCACTCCCCTGCCTGGTTACCAGCACTCCCTCGTTGGTGAGATCCCTCACCGCCCGCCACATTGTCAACTCGGCCACGCCCGCTGCTGAAGCCATCTTGCGGACCGAGGAGAGTCGACCACCACCGCCAGCCGCCGCACCCCGGATCTGCTCCAGTATGTGCTCGCGTGCACGCTGCCTCGCACCCTCGCTCCGCATGCCTCCGCCTCCTGTCCCGAGTATAACACTTACACACCCACTACAACCAGTGCACCGTCGATACCTCGCACTCCCACTCACATGTGGTACAATGAGTGTGGGGACAGGAAACGTGCGGAAGGGGGACAGGATGAAGCGGATACTGCACGGGGTGCTTGAGACGTTTGTGGTGAGTTGCTGTCTGTCGACAGCCGGTGTGAACGCCATGGACGGAGTGGCGTTGGCCAACCGCTACTACGGTGAGCCGATCTGGCAGAATCGCGGGGTGTTGCTGTTCAACACGGCCACGGGCGACATCGACACGCTGATCCCACTCACGACCAATACCTCGGGACCCTGTTTCGCGCCGGACGGGAAGCGCGTTGCGGTGATGCAGGGCGGCGCGGTGAAAGTGATGCACAACGACGGGTCGAACGTGGAGACAGTGTGCCAGCTCGACGCGGGGGGGCGGCCGAACTGCCTGAGTTGGACCACGACCGGCCATCTCTACTGGAGCGACAACACCGACAAGATATACCGCGTGGATGTCACCACGAAGACGAAGGAGATCGTGTACCGGCTCAGCGATTTCACGGGGGAACTACCCACGACGATCGCATACCTCAAGGTGTCGCTTGACGGCGCCCGCGGCGGGTGCATGGTGCACGGGAGCAGCGAGGGATCGTTCGGCATCGATTTCACCGCGATGAACATCAAGACGTTCGGCACGGGCTGCCAGGGAACGGTCTCGCCCGACGGTACGAAGCAGACCCGCAACCGCGGCGGTGAGATGGGGTACAGTTTCCACCAGGTTGCGTACATCCACGACTTCGCGACCGAAGCCATCCTCGACACCATGTTCGCACCGGGGGCCGAAGTCGGCCAGACCGCACCCATGCCGCGCTTCGTGTTCCACCGCTTCTCGCACTCCTCTAATGACCACGTGGTGTTCACGGGCGAGGATCTGATCAGCAACGAGGGGTACGTCCACTGCCTCTCGACCAACGAGACAGTGCATCTGGGTGTTGCGACGGTGTTCGATTTCTGGGCCGGCACTCTCCCGCCGCCTCCGGCGGACGGGCCGCGTATCTCGCTCTCCCCCACGAACCTGTCGTTCACCAGCACCAACGGCGCGACGCCGGCAGCGCAGACGGTGACGCTCAGCAACACCGGCATCGGCGACCTGGCGGCGGTGACGCTGCAGAGCGTTCCGTCCTGGCTGGCAGTCACCGGCAACACCGGAGGCAACACGCAGGTGCTCACCAACACCGTCGACCCTTCGGGTCTGGCGCCGGGCGCGTACAACGCGACGCTCACGGTCTCGGGCGGTGGGGCGACCAACTCGGCCAACTACACGGTGACGTTCAACGTGGGAGTGAGTGTCAACGCACCCAGCGGGCTGCAGGCGTCCGCCACGCCGCCGTCCGCTGTCACGCTCACCTGGGTCGACAACGCAGACAATGAGACCGGGTTCACCATCGAACGCAAGGCAGGCACGGGGACGTGGGAAGTCGCACGGACCGCGGCTGCCGATGCCGAGTCGTGTACCGACGAAGGCCTGGCGCCGGGCGACTACACCTACCGCGTGCGCGCAGGGAACGGCGCCGACTCTTCGGGGTACTCCAACGAGGCGACCGCAGTGTTGACAGCAGTCAAGTCCATCACGATCACGGCGCCTCACACAGGCGACATCTGGGCCCCTGCGACCGTGCAGCATATCCAGTGGACCACGCAGAACGTAGGCAACGTAGTGCTGTACTACACGCCCGACCGGGGCGAGACCGAGGTGATGATCGGCGACAGCGCCGTGGCCCCCGCCGACCCTGAGTACGGCAACTACCCGTGGGTTGTGCCCGCGCTGCAGGCTGACAGCGTGCAGATATTCATCCACGAGTATGGCAACCGACTGGTCAGTGCACTCTCAGAGTGTTTCTCAGTGCAGTCCTCGCAGGCCTCACCCACCCGCCCGGGCGTGCTCACGACGCCTGCCGCGCTTCGCGGCCCTGTCGTGTTCAGTGCACTGGGGAGCGCCTTGTTCACCTGCGATGTGACAGCTGGCCACGACGTCGAAGTGCTGATATACCGTCTTGACGGCGCCGTGGCAGGAGCGCTCCGCGTCGCCCGGCAGGCGGGTATGCACACGGTGCGCTGGGACCGTGGGGTGCGGGGAGCTACGTACGTAGCGAAGGTGGTTGAGCGCTGAAGCAGCTCAGCGAACAACGCTCAACGCCGGGAGGAGAGCTTCTCCACGCTGACCGCTGCACATCGGCCGTTGCCACTCATGCCTGTGCTACTGTCTCACCATCCTCTGCGTCCGCACCACGTTCCCGCCGTGCCGGTACACCACGTAGTAGCTCCCGGCCGCAACACCGCACTCGGGACGGTTGCGCGACACGATCCTCCCGTCGAGCCCAACCACCACCGTCCGCGCAGGCTGCATGGTGCGAGCTGCGGAGGCGGACGGTATCGATGAGGAACGGGTGACCGTGGCAGCATACGGGTACTGAGGAATCGTACCGTTGTAGAGTGTGGTGATACTCTTTGCGGGGAGTGTCACACTGGTACCTGCCGTGCCGATGTTCACGCAGCTCTGCGATGATGTCGACTGGTAGACATCAAACTGTGCCGGAAGCCCCGAGCCGGTGAGCATCGCCGTCTTCTGCGATGTTCCGGTGTTGAGAATCACGACAGCTACCGTGTTGTCTCCCGCGTGCGTGTAGGCGGTGGCGAACACCGAGTTGTCATCGGTGTCATCGCAGTCCACCATCTGCGCGCCCGGCCGTACGAACCGTGCATAGTGCTTGTGTGCCACACCAATCGGGGTCAACCCCTCGGCCTGCAGCAGGCGCTCGTGGCCATCAACAGCACTGATCGCCAGCCAGCACCACCCGGCAAGGTGACCATACTGAAACGCTGCATACATGAACGATGCCACCTCGAGGGCGCCATCCCAGGTCTGCGGGTACCCCGAAGTCTCGGTCATCCAGAGCGGGCGGTTCTTGCCCGAAGCATAATTGCCGGCGTTCGTCCACTGCTGCGCGGCCTGCGACCCCGGCGTCGGGGAAACGCCATCGGTGTAGTTGTGCGTCGCGATGATATCGAGGTATGGCGCCGCGGCTGCATCGTTGAACACCGCATCCTCGTAGTTGCCAATCCCCCACAGCATATGCTCCGCCCCGAATATCTTCACATCCCCGTGCCCCGCATTCTGCAGTGCCGGCCCGACCACCTTCAACAGGTCGCGGTACTCAGCCGTCGTGTACTCGCACGAACCATACGGTTCGAGAAACATCAACTCGTTCTGCAGCGAGAACGCGTAGGGTTTCATGCCGGTACGCGCGAGCATGGTGTCGATGTAGTGGACACAGAAGTCGGCGAACTCGTCGTAGTGCTCGCGAAGCAAGTGCGTCCCCAGAGCGTACTGCCCGTTCTCTTTCATCCACCCCGGTGGCGCCAGTACCGAGATGATATGGCGGTCGATACCACGCGCGGCAAGTTCGACCATGTGCCCGAACTTCTCGTTCAGGGCGTTCGGAACCGTGTAGACTCCCACCGAGGGATTGAAGCCATCGATCTCCCACCCGCGCACCATTGACAGCCCCAGCACATACGCCATCGTGTCGTACTGCCCGTCCAGCGGCACCGTCACGTAGAACGGGCCCTGCCGGACAGTCCAGGGGGTGATGTGGTTGTGGCCGCCAATGCCCTCGATTACCTGGTGGGTGGTCGCCAGATCGATGTCGATCGTCGCCGCCCCCGAACTGCCCACAACTGATAGCATAATCAACGCCTTACGCAACATTGATACCATGGTTCCCTCCTCAGAATCAGTTGTGTGACACCCTCCGCCACCCAATCTACAACAAAGAAACATCCCATGCAAAAAAAGTTGGTTAACAATATATTCTTTCTTAATCATCATCGTGTTGGGCCGTGTTCCTCAGCCTGCAGGGCGACGCACACAGGATGGATCGCATTCCGTCCTGGTCTGCCTCCTCACGGAGTTTCCGGGCACTGAACTCCCCGCACCCCGTTCAGCAGACGTATTTTGGGCCACTTCAGCCAAGGAGTGCGCTGTGTCCGGTAGAACAGTCGATGCCCGCGGGCAGCTCTGCCCCAAGCCCCTCATCATGACCAAGAAGGCGCTGCTGGAGCTGGCCGAAGGCGAGCAGATGGTGGTGCTGATTGACAACGTTACCTCGCTGCAGAACGTTCAGCGTTTCCTCGCCGACAACGGCATGCCGGCTGCCCTGACGGACAGCGGCGGGGTGTTCGAACTCACTGTCACTCGCGTGTCGGCGGCACTGGCCAGTCCTGCAGCCGAGAGCTACTGCACGGCCGCACCGGCACCGCCCCCGGTGGTCTGTCTCAGGAGTGAGAACATGGGTGTCGGCGACGACGGACTCGGTGCAATCCTCCTGAGGGCCTTTGTCAACACCATCGAGAACACCTCTCCGCTCCCCGCCGCCATCCTCTGCATCGCCGTCCAGTCCGCCTTCGGCGGCGTCCGC
>CAZJJT010000386.1:0-5015 GCA_964546395.1 uncultured Fibrobacterota bacterium | reverse complement strand
TTGTATGCCTGGAACAGGTGCCAGCAGATGTTGCCGTTCTCACCGCGTATCAGGCAGCGCGGTATGCGGTTCAGAATGCCCTGCAGGAGTGTCGAGCCGCTGCGGCCGCAGGTGACTATGAGAACCGAGCCGTAGTTCATGGTAGAACGCACCTCTCGCGGTTTCTGGACATTTCGGTCAAGCGGACAGGCATGATGGGTCAGGTATCACGGTCCTCAAACCAGCACTCGGGCACCCCTGGGCCGTGAATAGCGGCAGGTGCTGCAGTCGGTCGTCCGCATTGACCTATCGCTGCGCAAGTCCCTTGCGGATCAGTCTGACATACAGGATCAGCAGTACCAGAGGCGCGCCCACCAGGCCTGCGATTCCCCACAGCAGCTGACGGAACTGACCAAGACCGAGGTCCATTGCCCACTTGGCGCAGATGATGGCAGCCAGAAGGTTCAGATACCCAACAGACACAAAATCGGCTTGCATGGTTCCTCCTGTTGTGGCCGTGCACGGTCAGGGTTTGAAGGGGAGTAGCGATTCCAGCGCAGACGCGCCAACCGGATCTGGCAATGCGTGTGCTCATGTCACGTTCGCCGTAATTTCTCGCTTTTCCTGCAGTCTCGTTGTGTGTTGTGCCCCCGCCCGCTGTTGCTTCTTCGCTCCGCTCTACGGCATTGAGCCCTCAGCCCCAAGTCATGTGGAGCTTCTTGCCAGTCTGTGCGCACTCAGCAAGGTATGAGTCGATAAGGTTCTGGTACGGCACGCCGGTTGTCTGCGACATCTTCTTGAAATAGTCGATTGTGTCGGCACCGATGCGTATCGTGATCTGGCGCTTCAGCCTGGCCGCATAGGGGTTGCGACGGGCCTTCATCGTCGAGAAGTCGTATGATTTCCTCATTTCTGTCTCTCCTGTCCCCAGTACTGCTGGGCTTCACGTGGTGTGGCCTTGCGTGCCGATATCAGCCGGATGACCGTTTCCTCCTCGCGGTAGCAGAAGGAGATGACGAGGACGCGGAGTGCTCTGCTGATCCCGAGAAGAAGGAACCTGTCCTCTTCGCTTGAGTGATCTGGGTCATAGAACTCCAGAGCACGGTCATCCAGAAATGCTGTCGACGCCTCCTGAAAGGTCACCTTGTGCCGGCGCTTGTTGGTGCGGGCCTTGCCCGGATGCCATTTGAACTCAAGTGCCGACATAATTATAATATAACTACAGTCAGGACTTTGTTGGGATCACATGCCAAGACCTGAACACCGAGAGGAACAGGCGTCGGGCGGGGGCATTGCACACAACGTTGAGCCACGCCCGAAGTGCCCGCCTACTGATTCGCCTGCGTGACGGAGCGAAGCGACAAGGCCACATGCCAGCGGCATGTGCCTGGCCCACGCAGGCGCTACCACCAGTGCTGCGGGCATTTTGGGCTGGCGCTGTTGTACGCCGTTCTTGGGCACCGGCTTCTACTCCTGCGCGCGTGATTCTGCATTGTAGTGTGGCATGTGCGTCGAAGACACTCTTCGAGTCTCGCTACGTTCCGAGGTGTCGTTGACACTTCCATCGTTGACGAACAAGGTCACCAGTCTGCGCCCCACGGTGAAACGTTCCCGACGGGTGAGCCATTCGCTGCGCGGTTTCTGCCCCTTGTCCGAGATGATGCCGACCACTCCAGGCGATGCCAGAACGTGACGCAGCGCTGAGAGCATTGACTCCAGAGGATCCGCTCCATCTCTGGACGACCACATCGATCTGTTGCCGTACGGAATGTCAGCAACGACAATCTCGGGCTTGATCATGGCGCAGACTCATTCCACGTCACTGGCCAGAGTCGCATCGCCCACCGCCGTTCTGGTCGTGATGGTCGGGGCATGCTCCAGGCGTTTCAGCAGCCGGCGAGCCGAAAGGGCCGAGCCGACGTGAGACGCCTTCCCGAATTCGGTTGCCAGCTTCTCGAGTTCGGACAGCCGGTTCGCCATGCCTTGCACTGACACAAGCGCGAGGTTGCGCGTAGCAAGCTCAACTGCTCGAGGGTCTACATCCCCCGCGATAACGGTCCCGATGCTCCCAGGGTGCAACAGTGCAAGTACTGCCAGGTGATAGGCTCCGCCGCAGCAGGGGTCAAACAGCGCCGTGCACCTGGTCTGGCCGAGTGTGCAGAGACAGCGCCCAAAGACCTCCGCTGCCAAGCGAACAGGGAGACACACCATGCCCGGCACGCTGTGGAGTACCTGCCCTGAGGCAAGGTCCGTGCGCAACTGCGTCGGTAGAGAGTCTACTCTGTACTGCACGTGTCTTCCCTACTCACGAGGTACCCGTTCGCGGATGATACCTTCTTTCACAAGCAAGTCAGTGTGGCGCTGGTAGTCCTCTTCGAGGTTGTACCACACCACTATCCAGCAGGTCTTCCACCCAAGGAACTCCATTGCTCCGCACCGCTTGTTGCCGTCCGCAAGTTCGAGTGTGCCGCCCAAATACTCGGCTATGAGCGGAGGAATCGAACGTGCATCAGGCATTGACTGCGCCATGCCTTGCGTCCACGCACGCCAGTGTTCCGGGGAGACGCGATATTCTCTTTCTGGCTCCGGCCCGACGCGACGGACCAACTCCGCAATCGGGATCTCAATGGGGCCGTTCCACCAGCGCTTCTGAAGTCTCAGCCCATCCGAGAGACCTTGGTTGGCCCACCTGCCGGTGGTGCAGTATCGATGTACCCACTCTTCGAGCCGACCCTCACTGGCAAGTCGCTCTGCCGAAGCAACGTCAAGGCCCAGCCGCCGGAGCTGCTGCTCCATGTCTGTCTCGGTTTTCATTTTGAAGGCTCCTGCTGACCAGCCGTGTCGTCCCACCACGTTGTGGCCGGTGTCAGCAGAGACTGTGCGTGCTGCTCTTCTCTGACCCACGTAGCCACTCTGTCTATCACCTCTTCGGCCGAAGCACTTGTCGTATCTATGACAAGCACACGCCATCTCGGATCACCGCGCTGCCAGTGGGTCCAGGCAGTGTAGTCGTATTCAGGCCCCGCACGGGAAAACACGACATGCTGTTCCCATTGCGGGTCATGGGCGTGCATGCGATGCCACGCAGCCCAACTGACCGTATCCTGATTCGGGGGCCATCGAGGGTCAATACCTCGGTCGCGCATGCGTTGTATCCGGACGGGGTCGTAACAGTCGAGCACACAGGCCGATATGCCAACCAGTCTTCGCGCATCGCGACAAGCCAGTAGCTGGCCCAACGGCGAATGGCTGGCAAGTAGGAAATCCCTGCCCTCGTCCTGGCACTTGACTGCGTATGCGACCCATTCGCGGAATTGCCCGGGACGTGGTCCGTCAGGGCCGTTCCACTCGTCGTCATCGTGGCACTCAGTGTTTGCCAGACGCCCACGAATCCCGCGAGCCACCGTGCTCTTGCCGGATGCTGCGGCACCACTCACCAGGAAGAACATGCTGTCAATTTCCCCCTGAGACCTGAACTTCCACAGTTCCGTGTTCGGGCAGATTGTCGATTGTTGGTGCATCAAAGCTTGCCCGCGTCTCTGCCTGATGTTCATGCATCCATGCGAACGTGTTCAGGAGCTTCCTGGCCAAGTCGGGCATACCGTTTTCGAACAGCCAACCCGAGATTTGCAGCGGAGTCGACAACGCCGCATCGTAGAGTGCACCAAGTTCCGATGGAGCCAGCGCTACATGTCGCCGGTAGCCGGACAAGAACAGGGGCACGGCTTCGAGCCATCGTGTCGGTTCCAGCATCCCCAGAGGATGGTACGTAACCAGCGAGGTGATGAAGTACCCGATGTCGAAGACCCGTGGCCCGACACTGAAATGGTCGCAGTCGACGAACGCGACAACTTCGCAGTCTCGAAAGAGCACATTACCGCAATGACAATCACGGTGAATCAGCTGTTCAGGCAGCTCAACGAACGCTTCGCACATGCGGGGGACAGCTTCGAGGAACATGGCGCTGAATCGGACCTGCTCCTCACCCGTAAGGTACTGCAGGACCTGCCGGCTGCGATAGTTCACTATCTCAGCGGAAAGCGGAGCGCGCCACACGTATTCGCCTATCCTCTCCCTTGGGAACTGCCCCAACGCTTCGTGAAGCAGCGCGAAAGACTGGCCGGTGTTGCTCATGCAGCGGCCAAGAACCGCCGGGTCGCCTCCTGTTTCGAGCCGTTCGTGCTGTACGTGGGGCAGCAGCACATACAAGTACTGGCCATGTCGAGACAGTGTGTTCCCTTCAGTATCAGGGATCGGGACAGCGACAGGCACACTGTGAGCGCTCAGGTGTTTGAGAACGTCGTGACAGAAGACGTGGCGCTGAGCCAGATCAGGCGAGTCTTCGCCGATTCTCTTCAAGATCGCCCTGTCTCCATTACGCATGCCAATGGCGTAGACGCCACTCGCAGCGACTTCCTCAATACTGTCAACAACGCCGGTTCCCCAGTGCTCAAGAACTTTCCGCAACACATCTTGATCGCAACCCATAATCGTGCCTTCCCCATTATCCATCTGTCAGAGCGTTGGCGGTGGACATACCTGGATTCTCCTCGCGCGCACCGAATCTTCTGCGGTGCCCAACGTTTGCTCAACTCGTGTTGCGGTCGCCTCTAGTCCGCCGCCGCGACGGAGCGCTTCTAAGCGACATGACCAGGCGGCGCTACCTCTGCTCCTGCGACCGTGACACGATTGAGCTGTTGGGCGCCCATTCTGAGGGTGCGGCTTCCCTTTCCTTCTTGAGCGCGGCATCTTCTCCGCCCCTCGCTGTCGTTCAGCCCCCTAATGTAACGCCATCACCAGATCGGTCGATGTATTCCCTCTTCAGAATCGAGTACATCTCCAAGTCCACGAACCCGCTACGCTCAAACTCATAGTCCCTGAGTGTCCCCTCAAGCCGAAATCCGTTTTTCAACAGAACCCTTCTTGAGGCTATGTTGCGAGCGTCAACCATCGCCTCAACACGATTGTACCCGAGCTGGCCAAAGCCATGGCGGAGGAGTTGATAGATGAAGTTGGTGACTATGCCCCGCCCCCAA
>CAZJJT010000385.1:0-5017 GCA_964546395.1 uncultured Fibrobacterota bacterium | reverse complement strand
GATGCGGGCTGACTCGGGCAGTTCAATACCCGCCTCGTCATACGCCGTGAGCGCGTGGGGTCCACCGCGGTAGTGGAACACAACGCCAGAACCGACAGCAAGCGGTTCGGTGTACCCACCGGGCCACGGTCCAAGCGGCAGACCCACCCCCGACTCTGCGCGCGTGTCACCCAGCGACACGACACGCAGCGCCCTGCTGCTGCGCCCCGGCTCGCCGGCAACTCGTATGTCCAGCAGCACCAGCAGCGGGTCTGCGCTCAGCACGTGTACCCCCCGGATGCTCTGTTCGAGGGTGAGGCCCACCGTGCGGAGCGCTCCCTGCCCCTTCACCACATCCACCAGCACCATCGCCCGCTTCACCGCGCAACACACCGTGTTCACGCCCGACACGACCGAACAGCCCGGCACTGTCCCCGCAAGACACACGTCCTCAGGGCCCCTGATGTCGATCGGCTCAGTTGTGCCGGCAGGCGCGAACCGAAGCAGTACCACGCTGTTGTCATCCGTGGGAATTGCCACCGACCCGGGGGCAGGCGATTGCCACAACACCGGCACATCGACGCCCGGAGCGGCACACTCAGGATACCGCAGTTTCGGCGTGCTGCCTGTGGGCGCGTTCATGTCTTCCCTGCCGCGCGGTAGTCGTATGCGCCGCTCGAGTCGAACCCCATCTGCCTGACCAGTTGACACTCTCCATCCCGCCAGCGCTCGCAGCGCGCGCACGGGTTGCTCAGCGACTCATCCTCACTCAGGTCGGGGTCGTGCGCTTCCGCCTTCGTACACATGTCGGCGATGCGCGCGTCGGCTTCAGCCAGTGTCTTCTCGCGCGCACCGAACCGCGAGCGCAGCATCCCGGTGTACGCCCCGCGCACCTCCCCCAGGCGGTAGAACCGGACCGGGTTCACCACGCTCAGCATCGTCTTCAAGTGTGGTTCGCGCTCATCCATTGCCGGATCGAGTTCTGTGGCAAGTCGCTCGAGAATGCCCATGGTGTCACGGTAGTACTCGCCAACCCCTCCCACCTCCCTCATCACCATGTACCAGTCGGTCCCGAACATCACCCGCCGCCGGAGCTTCGCGCACACTGCCAGCGCCTCGAGCAGGTGCCCGAACTGCTCCAGGTAGATCGCGCGACACGCGGGTCTGTGCTGCCGCAGGGCCCTGTTGAATTCGATGTCGACGAGAAAGAAGTAGCTGATATCGGTGTAGACATGCTCGTGGGTACAGATAAGGGCGATGATCTGCCGGTTCCACAACGGGAATTTCATCCAGGCACCGACAGCAGCATCGCTCAGTCCGAGGTGGGTGGTGTATTCGCTTTTCAGGTCTGCCGTGACACTGAACTCCCAGCCGGAATTGGGTGGCGGCGGGACGGCCGCACAGGTCCCTCCGTGGCGGCCGAGCCGCTCAATCGCCTCGCGGTACGTTTCCACAAGGGCATCGGTCACCGCCTCAGGCGCCGGGCCGTCTTCGGGCAGCGCAGCCCCTTCCCTGTGTGCATCGAACTGCGCCTCCAGTAGCGCCTGCATCGCTCTTCCGGTGGGCGTATCGTTGGCCCCGAAGTGCGCCAGTGACAGGCGAAGCTTCGGGTACTTCGCAAGCACCTTCACCCACCCTTCGGGCGATATGTACTCATCGGAGAAGTACCGCGCCTGCATGTCCTTGTCGGTGCGAAATGCGATCTCGCGGTACAGCTGGAACGTGCGGCCGGCACCGCCGCAGTTCGATTCCTCACCAGGCGTTCCCTGCCCGCGTTCGCTCAGCTCCCGGTCGTGTCCGTAGAAGAGGAACCGTTCGTGGATCTCGAAACCGGTAGGGTTGCAGTGCACCACGATTGGGATGCTGAGCTGCTCGCAGGCGTCGTAGAATCCGCGCAGCTGCGGGACACGCGTGAAGTCAGACGGGCGGTAACCAAGCGGGGGGTACAGTTTGTACCCCAGGAAGAGGCTTCGTGTCCCCGGATCGCGCACCTCGAACGGTGCGGCGCCTGGACGGTACGAAGCGAAGGCCGACTGCAGGGCTGCCTCCACGCCCACGTTTCCCCCGCCGACTCCGGGGTCGGCGTGCACAAGCCAGAAGAACGGTTTCGCGGGATCGCCGGCGTAGCGCCGAGGGTCGTAGTGGTAGAGCGGCACGATTCGCCAGGGGAAACGGGCCGCGGCGGCGACATGCGTGTCGAGCTGTTCCCACCATGTCTCGTACTGGCTGGTATGGCCCGGCGGAGCGAGAACCAGCAGTCTGCGTTCGGGGTGCGCCGCGGTGGCACGCCGGTAGCAGCAGACACCCGAGCGGTACTCGTGGTTCATTCGCAGTGCCGCGGAAGCGAACCGGAACCGTGCCGACTCAACCCGCTCCGAACTGGCCCGCTCATCTGCCGGCACAACGGCATGCGCCGGCGCGCCCGTAGCAGCGCCTGTACCGGGCAGAGAGGCCCGACGAAGCGCTTCAGCATGCGCGGCGACAAGCCACGCACAGGTGTCGCGGTCGATGTCTCCGTTGTCAAGGCCCAGGTCCGACACGACCGCTCCCGTTTCCGCCAGCAGATCGGCATCGACCGACGTGTCATCGGCGGACCGGTCTCTGCCGGTCAACTCGGCCAGCAGCGTCAGGAACTCCGTCAGCCTTCCGGCTTCGCTCACCACGCCAAGCAACAACTCTCCCACTGCAGCGTCTACCTGTGTGGCGAACGGTATCTGCAGCGTGTGGTAGGCAGGCTCCCCATGGCAGCCGTCGAGGTGCGCGAAGTCCATGTCCATGGGCAGCGCGAGCATGGGGAACGTATCGATACCGCCTGAAGGAATTGCGCGTGCCACAGCCGCGGTCCGCACCATCGTTTCCGAAGCAATCCACGCCGTGGTGTGACTGGTGAGCCGGATGAACCGCATCAGCGCGCCGGGCCTGCACGGCAGCACACTTCCGAGCATCCCCGCCAGCCGACTGACTCTTCGGCCGAGCATCACCACCGGCATTGCCCGCAGCGGGGTGCAGAAGCCGCTCATGATATGCATGTGCGCGTCAACAACGGCGGTATCCAGGCGGAACCGCTGGACCCTCGGGCTCAGCGTGCCGCTCACGCCGCGTCTACTCATACGTTACTCCGTCGATACAGACTGCTTTGCGTGCGGCATCCGGCACCAGTGCCTCCAGTGCATCGGCACGCCCTATCGTGCCGCGCACCAGCTCCGTGCCCCGCTCGGCGTCGTACACCACGTACTCCTTCTCGGCGGCAAACTCCTCGCTCCACTCGCCCTGCGTATTGCGTTCTTTCAGCACGGCGCCCCTGCGGTCGGTGAGGGTGACCGAGTACGGCACCCAGGGGTAGGCGTAGCGCACGCCCCCGACGTAGCGAAACACCCGCCCGCCGCGCTGCGCGATCTTCTCCTCGCCGGCCGTGTGGTCCCACGAAGGCACCTGCAGGACAGTTCCCGGCGCCAGCAGGTCAGGGTTGTCGCCGACAGCTTCCTCGTTGAGCCCGTGGAGGTATTTCCACGATGTCAACCCGTACATCTCCGCGATCTCCCCCAGCGACTCCCCCTCCTCCACCACGTGCCCCTGCGGCGGCGCCGGCACACACGGGCCCCACGCCGACGCGAGGTAGGCGCTGTGCGCGCGGAGCACCTCGTTGTCGTAGGGCCCCTCTTCTGAAATGTCGTGGCCGAGCAGGCGCAGGGCCGCGCGAAGGTTCGCCACATGCACGGGGTGCTCCGGGGCTCCCTCGAAGTTGTCCGGGTGCTGGTCGATACACTCAATCGCGCCGTCCTCCATGCCCCACAGCAGCATGAATCGCGTGGGCATGCGGTTGGGGTCGTTGCCGTCCGTGCCGCTCATGGCCATGGCACTCAGCGTGCTGTAGTCAAGGTGCGACGCGAAGTGGCGCGCGGCCTCGAACCCCTCTTCCCGTTCCACCTCTTCGAGAATCTCGGCAATGTCGCGGACAGTCAGTTCCGCGTACCCGGTATCGTCATTCTCTCCGCCGCTCCCGTTTCCGAGCGCGTCACCTATCACGTTCACCTGCTGCCCCAGCGCCTCGGGCGTGAGATACTTCGCCGCTTCGGCGAGCTGAGTCTGCAGTGTAAGCGCAAACCCCTCGGTTCCCTCAACGGCCCGCGGCGCTGCGGCCCGTAGTGCCTGTCCTGACTGCGCCGCGGTCGCCCCGCCCCCTCCGCTGCCACCGCCTCCGCCGCCCGCACACCCAAGCAGCACCGTCGGACACCCGGGCGGCAGCACAGTCGACGGTGGGCCGACACAGATGGCCATGTCGCCGGCGCAGGCAGCAGGGAGCTTGCCGATGAACACGGTCGGCGGTACCGGCCCGATTAGTGGTCCGCCGGCGTGCGGCACCACGCCCGTGACCATGGGACAGACATGCATGTCGGTCATCCGCGCCGCCGGCATCGTGCCGATGAGCACCGTGGGACACCCTGGCCCGGTGATCATCCCGCCGTGAGCGGTCATGTCGAGAAGGCGGGTGGCTGGCTTTCCCATCACTGACCTTGGGAGACAGTACACAGTATATAGGACATAGAAGACCTATTTCTTCGTGTTGCTCAGGACGGCAGCTGTGTAGCGCTGCAACAAGCGATGCACCTGTTGAAGCAGACCGGTCTCTTCCGCAGAGACGCTGTAACCGAGATCGCCAGCGAGAACCAGGTAGTAGTCGCATTCATCAGCTGATCCCTGAGCAATATTCAGTATCCTGGCTTTGTCCAGTCTGCCCCGCTTCTTGAAACTCTCCGCGATATTGGCTGCAATTGACACCGCCGCTCGACGTAATTGCGAGGTCAGACCATACTGCTCATCGCGCGGGAACGAAGCAGTTGCTCTGTAGATGCTCTTCACGAACTCGTGTGACCGTTGCCAGACAATCAGGTCCCTATACGTTGCTGCTGGGCCCATGTGAGGTAGTACCTCCTGTGTACTGTGTCCTATGTTCTGTGTCCCTGCCCTGCCGTTGCCCTTCCCTCCAGCCGCCGCAGCCCTGCCAGCTCATCGATCCGGTGGAGACCATCCTGGAGGA
>CAZJJT010000384.1:0-5018 GCA_964546395.1 uncultured Fibrobacterota bacterium | reverse complement strand
GCCGTGGAACGCCGTGTTTATCTACGAACGCTACCCGAAGGGGCTCGGGTTCACACACAAGGCGTTCGACAACCTGCACGAGATCATGCAGGCCGTGCTCAGGAATGTGCGGGACTGTCCGTGTGAGGATGGGTGTCCGTGCTGCACGGGTAAGCCGCTGCGCGGCTACACGGTGTGGAATGTCGAGCGCGGTGAAGCGTCCATCCCGAGCAAACGGGCGGCGTTGATGGTGCTTGAAGGGCTGCTGGGCGACTGCTCTAACCTGCAGGCGCCGGAGAAGACATCGCTTGTCGACAGTGATGAAGCGCGGCGGCAGGAGGTGCTGCAGATGCTTCGACGCAGGCAGGCGAGTCTTCGCGAGCCGCAGTGGTTCCACCCGATTCTGCCAGGCCCCGAGGTGAAAACCGATATGCCTGCGGCGCAGAGCGAGGCGCAGCTTGCGGTGCCGGATGTCGAGCAGCGGGTCTTCCGGCGCACCTCGAACCTGAAAGACCTTCACCGCAAACTCGCAAAGAAACTCGACCCGGGCGGACTCGACCCGCATGTGGGTCATGTGGAGAAACCGGAAGGCATGAGCACGCGGCGCGGCAACCTGCCGCCGAACGCATTCGAGAAGAAAGTGCAGAATGGCGCGCCGGCCGAGACGCCGAAGCCGGTGCAGTTGGGGGACTCGCTGGCGGCGAGGGCGCGGAGGAAAAAGAAGGGCAGCAACTGAGGCCTGTGGGCGGCTGCCCCACGCGGTCCGCTTCGGCGGACCGGGGCACCGGGCTCTTCACTGCAATGCCGACGCGCAACGTCGGCATTTTCGTTTCGATCCCTGCCGCATGGAGCAGCGACACCATCGCGTGCACTACTGCCTTACCCGCGAGAAACGTGCCGAGTTGGACTTCGTGGGAATCGACTCGCACGGCAAGGTGGAGGCGAGGAGAGACAGCTGGGGGGACCCACTCACGCAACGAGGGGGACCACCGGGCGGTGATCCCCCTCTCCCCATAACAACACACACAACCACAACGCCACTCAGGAGGGCGCATCTCCTGAGTGCGGTGAGAAACTACCTCTGTGCGTACCACACGTCAAGTTCACCGCACCGCTCGGGCATCCATGCGCGCATGGTCAGGAGTGCATGTGCGCTGAACGACAGGATGTGCGCACATGCCGTCAGTCTGGTGCCGAACACTCCGTTGGGTTCCAGGGTCGCCGCGCGAGTGGAAGTTCCGCGCAGCCAGAAGCAGGAGGCAAGAAGCGGCAGCATGCTGGCGTCCACGCGCCGTAACAGCCCCGCACCTTCCAGCGAGCCATTGCACGCAACTGCTGACGAAGCACATCATTCGACGACTTCGTGGGCGTAACCCTCCTTCTCTTCTCAGATCTGTACTACTCTCAGCTGAGAAACCAGTGGCTGCATCCGTGAAGCTCTATCTACCGAAGCCCAGGCGATCGCGCTGAGTGCCGTCCCGCGCAGGCCACCGAGGTATTGCCCGAGGCGTAGCAGAGCGTCTCTGCCTGGGCGACACTCCCCGGCCAGGGCGACTACAACGACCCGTGGTTTTGCGGCCCGGAAGGGATGTTTCAGGTCGAGGGCCATGTGAGCGACATCATTACGGACATGCCGCTGGACTGGCTCGAGAATCAGCGTGCCAAGGAGGAGCCGTTCTTCCTGTGTGTGCATCACGAAGCGCCGCACCGCACGTGGATCCCCGCTGCGAAGTACAAGACGCTGTACGAAGACGAAGACCGTGCGCAGCCCGACGAGGCAACGTTCAACGACACCTGCGGGGGCCGGCCGGCCGCCGAGGCTGCACAGATGCGCATGCTGGGCCACCTGAATGAGAAGGATGTCAAGGGCACCCCTGCCGAGGGCCTCAGCGAAAGCGACCTCAAGAACTGGTACTACCAGCGCCATATCAAGGACTACCTTCGGTGCGTGGCCAGTGTGGACGAATCGGTTGGGCGTATCCTTGGAGCTTCACAACCGGTACGACGACCCGGCCTGCGCGGACCTGGTCCGCGAGTTGCGGCGGGAGCTGCGCGAGCTGCAGCTCAAGTACCACGACGGGCCGAGCGCGCTTGAGGACCCGCTTCCGTGAGTCGGTTCAGAGCGCCCAGTGCCTGTCCGCAAAGTCCATGTAGCACCCCCAGTCATACGTGGTCAAGGCGTGCTCGCCAGTGCGCAGGTGGTAGGCGATGTGACCCTGGTTGATCGGTGTGTCGGGAGGGGGCATGGTCTCGGTGCCCAGCCCGGCCAGCCCGAAGAGCCGGTACACCGGTTCGGCGTGCACGGCTGCAAGGAACTCGTTTTTCGGGCAGGCCCAGTGGTCTTCCGTGGCACTGGCAACGTAGACCGGTCGTGGGGCAATCAGCGAGATCAGCATGTGTTGATCGAGCGGGAGTTCGTCCTCCCGGTCGTTGTACGCCTTGTAGTTCTCGCAGAACCAATGCGGAAACGAGGCGTTTATGGCTGAGACCGTCTCGCCCTCTTTCTGCCGCGCAATGGCCGCGCCGGTGCAGCCGGAATCGTTGGATATCACAATGCCGAAACGCTCATCCTGTGCTCCCGCCCACAGTGCGGTTTTCCCCAGCCGCGAGTGTCCCAGCGCCGCGACCCTGCCGGAGTCCACGAGCCTGTCCGTCTCCAGGTAGTCCATGATCCGGCTCAGTCCCCAGGCCCAGGCGCCGACAGCCCCCCAGGCGCTTGGCGGGCGCTCGCCAGGCGGGTCGAACAGGGGGTGGATCCCGTTCCGGAACCCATCATGGAAATCCGGGTCGATGTCGCCGTAGTAGGCCGTGGCCAGGCCGTAGCCGCGTTTGATGATCTGTCTGACCGGGTAGTTGGACTCCTTCTTGCCCCGGGACTCTTCAGGATCTGTCTGCGTGGCCCCATCCCTCAGCTTGCTCTGGAAATCCTGCGGAACGGCAATCGCCGTGTCGGCATTGACCGTGTGATTGCCCCCGAAATTCAGCAATGCCATGACAGGCACCGGGTGGTGCTCCGCCGAAGTGGGCAGGTACAGAAGAACGTCCACGCGCAGCGACCCCTTGGCCGTGGCGATAGTGATCGCCACCTGCCTGCGGATGGCCGTCCCGTTCAGGGCATCTGGCGTTTCCTCGAACACATCGAAGGAGAGTTCTGCCTGCTCCGCGGGAGGGCGGCCATAGACATGCTCTCGAAAGAGTTCGAGGACTTCGGCTCGCCGTGCGTTCTGCCAATCCTCGGGCGTGGTGATCTTCCTGCCCGAGATATCGGCAAGAGGGTCTGGCAGCGACAGGTTGTCAGCAGTGTGTTCGGCCATCGTCATCTCCGTAGGTTGTCAGCGGTGTCGAGGCGGCATCCCCACCACTACGACGCGCGTGCCCAGGAGCGCCTTCGCGTTGCGCGCCTGCCGGCCGAGAAGATCCGTACATGCCAGGGCTGCATCGCTTCCTGCGACCGTTCCACCCGCTCGCATGGCATGCGCCCGTACTCCGGCATCATCGCGCGGACCGTACTCGAATACCACGGTCGTGTCACCCGCTGCGCGGGCTGGGCCCGGTGTTCCCAGCGTACCGCTCACGCTGTGATTCAGCGCATCGGCAACTTCCTCCGAGAGGGTGCCCGGCCCGAAGGTGTCAAAGACATTCGTGTACTTCACCTGCCCGATCCCCTCACCCAGGAACTGCGCATTGCTGTACTCAACCGAGTGCCCGCCCTTGAGCAGCAGCATGTTCATGGCTATCCCTGTGGGCTGGTCGGGCTTGAACCCGGCGGTACGCTCGAAGATGCAGTCGACGATGTCGATATCGTGCGGGGCGTAGATCTGCGCGCTGGCTGAATCCAGAAAGTAGACGCTGTCGTTGTACTCCAGGCCACGGTCGATGGTCGACAGTGTGATGCACGACCCCATGTCGGTGAACTCGCACCCCTCGATCAGGATATTGGTATTCATGCAGTCGGTGTTGAGGTGCTCCTCGGACTCGAAGAAGCTCTTGATATCCATGCCGGAGAAGAGGCGCCTGAAGATGCAGTTTCGGACGATCGCGTCTTTCCATCCCCCGGTCGTATCGAGCCCGTCCCTGCCGCAGTCCTGGAAGACGCAGTTCTCGACCAGGGGCCGCTTCACGCCGTAGGCGCCGCCCCGGCCGGTCTTGATCCCGTCCCCCTGGCATTTCTCAAACACGCAGTCGCGGAATACCGCATCGGTGACATCGCCGACGAGATACACTGTCCAGTACCCACCCACGAAATGCGTGCCGGTGACTTGCGGTCCCGCACAGCCCGAAAGCCGGAGGTGGTGGCCGATGGAACCATGGAACCTGCAGTTCTGGATGTGGATACCGCTGCAGCCAGAGGCAGCAATGCCGACCCGGTCGTAGAAATCAACACCCCGCTGGGGGTTGGTGCCTTTGGGGCCCGGTTCGGGCGTACCGACATAGGTGATAGTCAGATTGCGGAGTACGGTGCTGTCGCCCAGCACCAGAAACGTGGCGCTGTTGTCGGGCGTTGCGTCTGTCACGTCGAACCCGGCTCCGGTGGCTGCCGAGAGTGTGAAACCGTTTGGCAACTGGTGCGTGCCGCCGATCTCATACACGTGGTCGAGAATGAGTTCGTCCTCAGACCCGACCGTTCCGCCGCTGAACAGCTCCGCGAACGCCGTGGTTACATCCTGCCCGGCAGTCCAGCCGAAGTCGGCCGAGTGGTAGGCCGCGGCATGGAGACCGATAGTACACATGCCCACGCAGATGGCCGAACGAGCCCACGAATCTCCCATCGGTTCCCCCCTGTACTGCGAGTCGGCGGCCGTTGCTCGTGGCTGAAGCCCATCCTGCCACACCTGGTCGCTCGGGAGCAATATACGAAACAACGAGTCTCGTGCCAACCAACACAGAAGGGACGAGCCCCTACGGACTCGTCCCTGTGGCACCTCTCGGGTCGGAAGGCTGCCTGCCGCTGCTTCCAGCTCCCGACCGAGTTGTTGACCTTTCGGTATTTCACCACGACGCCCTTGTAGCTGCGCAGGTGAGGAGCGGCAGCATCGAAG
>CAZJJT010000383.1:0-5029 GCA_964546395.1 uncultured Fibrobacterota bacterium | reverse complement strand
TGCCCTGGTCGGGATGTCGTACTGCCCGAAGAACGCGTAGGGATCGGCAGCCTGCGGGAGTGCCAGCGGATCGATCCAGAGGTACGGATCGCGCAGCCCCGGCCCGCGCACCAGCTCGAGGTACGAGGAGTCCGCGAGGTCGACAAGGTAGACCGCCTGTGTATCGGGATTCACTGCGACGCCGGCAGCGAAGTCCTCGTGGTTGGTGTACTCAACATCGTTCCAGGAACGGTACCCGTGTGGTTTCTCGTACCAGCGAAGCACGTGGTCACCACCGTAGACATCGGAATTGCAGAGAAAGAGGAACTCGTGGAGCTGGTACGGGCGACCGACCGTGGTACTGACCTCAGACGACCCGAAATCGAGGAGCAGTATCCGATCGGTGTGCGAAAGACTCGGACTCACCGACACGTTGCACACCTGCACGGTGTCGTGCAGGCCGTTGGCGGGCGGCACGTAGTAGCGTATGAGGTCGTTCACGTACAGGTCAAACACCCACGCATCGGGGAACCCGGTTGCCAGGAACCGGCCGTCCGACGACAACCCTCCGTGGAACGAGCCCCGTCCGCTGAGCCGCTCCGCCGGGCCCAGGGTCAGTCCGGTCACCCGGGCGCGCAGCGTCTGCTCGGCACTCCACTCAACCGTGCCGCACAGCGACGCGCCGTCGGTGTACACCAGCCACGGACCACCGTCACCCGTGTCACGCCACCACCTCGGGAGAAACGCATCCGCGGGGATCCGGTTCAGCGTGTGCTGCGCCGTGTCGAGGTAGCGCAACGTCACCTGCGAGCCGCTTGGGAACCCCTCGCGCCGCGACCCGTATGCCACCACCGCTCCGTCCGGCGAAATCGTAGGACAGATCGCGGGAAGCGAGTCGTCGAGCCACTGCACCGATGGATCCACGGACGTGAAGTCGACGAACGCGAGTCGCTCCGTCCCCCCGACCAGTGCCGTGAACACCAGGCGCGCCTCGGCCGTCCCCAACTCGGCGATCAACTGCGACTTGAGCGCTGTCAGCCTGACACCCGTCGCGGAGTCGACGAGCGGCGGGTGCCACGCGCGTGACGTGTCGGGAGCGAAAGCGCCCAGCGCAACCCTGAACCCGATGCTGCGCATCGCCGTGCGGGCCGACACGGCGTAGGGCCCCTTGCGCGAACTCGATCGCAGAAAACTTGCATCCAGCTCCCAGCACCCCCCGCGCACCGGCCGCTCCCATCCACTCTCAAACTCCTCCTGCGACAAATGACACGGCCCGGTCGGGTTGGCAACGGCGGTGTCGGCGTACGGGCCGAGCCAGTCGTTGACCCACTCTGCCACATTGCCTGCCATGTCGTACAGGCCCCAGGCGTTGGGGAGCCGGGTACCTGCCGCGTGGGCCGTTGCGCCGGCATTCTGCACGAACCACGCGTACTGTCCTGCATCGTCGGCGGCTGCCGCACCGTCACCCCAGTAGTACTCCGATGAGCTTCCGGCGCGGCAGGCGGTCTCCCACTCGGCTTCGGTGGGAAGGCGGTAGCCGAACCGCTCGTAGTGCATCACCACGTTCTCCAGCACGAACGGACACCCGCCTTCAAGGGGACACCGGGCCGTGTAGCTGTACACCGTGTCGAACCCCTCCAGCAGACTCCGTGCGTTGCAGTACAGCACCGCGTCATACCACGACACGCCGTAGACCGGCACCGTGTCGCCCAAGCCGAACTGCCCCATGCCCACCGCCGCCGTCAGCGCCGAGTCACCCATCACCGCGCGGTATGACCCCTGCGTTGCTTCGGTGGCACCCACCAGAAGCTCGTGGGTGAACCATACCTGGTGGGCCGGACGTTCCACCGTGGTGGCAAGCGCGCCGTCCGAACCAACCGTGGCAACAGCCGCACTCAGTGGTACAGTCACCATTCCCGAAGGGCTTGCCACGAAACGCACACACAGCTGCAGATCCTGCCCGAGCGCCAGCACGAGCGGGTTGTCTGCCGAGACCATGTCCCCGGTCCATCCGGCAAACACGTACCCGGAATCCGGCGTTGCGGTGATCGTCACCGTGGTACCCAGCGGCAAGGAACCAAGCGAAGGTGACGCAGTGACGGTGCCGTGCTCATCACAGCCGACCGATACGCTGACCGTCGAGCCTGGAGTTGGCGGGTCGGGCTCGCACCCGGCTGTCCACAACGCGCCCAGTGCGGCAACCGCGACAACAACAGTATAGCACGTCGTAGTACGCATGGGAGCCCGTGAGGAAACTACTATATTGGTATTCGTATTTGTCAGTACGTTCATCGATGCGCCTTTGTTGTAAGCACTTGATTTTCTGACCGAAACGTTCTCTTCGCATGAGCCAGGCCCGCATCCTCGCCCCTTCGGCACCCGGTCTCAGGAGTCTGCTGGCCGGCATGGCCGGCTACGGGGCAGCCGATGCAGCGAGCGGACTCGTGCGCCTTGCGCTGGCCGCACTCTACTCGCGGCTGCTGGCTCCCGCGGAGTTCGGCGTGCTGGCCATCGTGTATGTCAGTGTAACGCTTGTCGTCACCGCTCTGCCGCTGGGGTTGCCGGATGTACTGATGGTGCGGTTCAGGGACGGGCACGCCGGGAAGATGCGCGAAGACAAGGACCGGGTGTTCACGCTGCTGCTTGCGGCGTGCGCAGTCGCGGGCATGGCAGTCGCGGTGGGTGTGCGCCTGGTTCCGGGCGCGGCGGAGTGGCGTGCGATCGCGCAGTGGTCCTGCCTCTGGGCTGCAACGCAGGTACTCTGGTTCGTGCCGCAGCAGTCGCTGCGTTTTGTCAACAAGGTGTGGCAATACGGCGTGGCGCGCGTGTCGCAGGTGGTGGTACTGCTGGGCGTATTGCTGTGGTTCGTGCATGCGGGCCAGGCAGGCCTGCGGCACATCGTGCTGGCCGAAACCGCGGGCTCCGTGTGTTCGCTCGTGCTGGTGCTGGCCCTCGACAGCTATGTGCCGCGCCTGCGACTGCCCGCCGCTCCCGCGGCCCTGCTCGCGCCCGGCCTGCCGTTCTGCCTGCTGGCGCTGGGTGTGTTCGTGGTCGACCTCTCCGACCGCTACGTTATCACTGCGCTCATGGGCGTGGAAGCAACCGGGTACTACGCAGCCGCCACGCGCATCACGGTGGTGGGCATGCTGCTGGCTGCGGCCATGCACGCGATGTGGCAGCCGCACTTCTACCGGCGCGCGGCCGAGTCGCCGTTTGACACGGCCGTTGTGCGCAGGCACACGGAGGGGCTGATAGTCGTGGCGGCAGTGCTCGTGGGTGTGGCGATGGTTGTTCTGCCGCTGTTCTTCACCCTGAGCATGGGTGGGCAGACGTTCATGTCCGCGACCTACCGCCGGTCGGCCGTGCTGGTTGCGCCGCTCATGCTGCAGTACTTCTTCCGCACGGTCTACTACCTGACCACACCGTCTATTGCGTTCCGCGGGCGGACCTGGCGACAGGTCGCGATGACCGCGTGTGTGGCGGCTGCCAACGTGCTCGGAAACGTGGTGGTGATTGCCGCCGCGGGCGAGCAGATGGTCCGCGGCTTGGTGATGGTGGCGGTGGTGACCGCGGTGTCGTATGCCGGCGCGATGGTGTACGGTATGCGCGAGATGGACCGCCTGTACCCCGGCGCCTCGCCGAGGGCTGTCGTCGTCGCGCTGCTTGGCGCAGTGCTGGCAGCGCTCTGCTGGGTCAGTGTGTGAGTATCGACTGCCAGACCGCCTCTGCCAGACGGTCGTAGCCGAGCTGGTTGGGGTGCAGGTAGTCATAGAAGAGCGAGTCGTTGAATACAGAGTCGATAGTGGTTACCGTGAAAGCGTCCACGATGTTCACGTTGTAGCCGTATGATTGCCGCGCTTCGGCAATGATATCGAGGAGTTCGTTGAACGCATCGCGGTTGGGGTTGGTGGGGGCCGGGGCGGTCAGCGTGTCGGGAATGGGCAACCCGTTGAGGAAATGCAGCTCGCTGTCCGGGTTGCGGTACACGGCGCTGTCGATCAGACGCTGCGAGTAGCGCTGCTCCATCCAGCTGTAGTCTCCGTTTACCCCGAGCATCACCACCCAGCAGTCCGCGTTCACCCACGTGTTGTGCCGCAGCGTGTCCCAGATTTCGTACGACGTGGCGCTGTTGCGCGCCAGGCACGAGTCCAGCTCGGCGGGCTGGGTGTAGCCGGGAAGCATGTGGCCCATCACCCGCAGCCGTTCATACGCGCCGAGACGGGTGCGCAGCGAATCGATTACCGGCTTGCGGAACCCGCCGTGCTGGTTGTCGCCGCCGAACCCCGTCGCAATCGAATGTCCAAGGAAACACACCCGCTTCTCGCGCACCACCGTGAACGAACCGCTGTCGGCGGTGCTCAACCCGCGGCCGTCGGCCGCTTCCAGCCGCCAGGAGTACCGACCGCCCTCAAGCGTATCGGCCACGAACACCGTGTCGATACCGCGGTACAGCGTGTCGGTCGCGACACTGTCCCGTCCGAGAAGCAGTGTGAACGTGAGCGTGTCGACCGGTTGGTCGACATCCCACCCGGCCATGCTGAACCGTACATGCCACTCGTCGTGCACGGCGCTGCTCCCCCACACCACCACGGTGTCACGCGGCGCGAAGAGACGGACCGAGTCGGGAGCGTGATTGAACACCACCGCGAACGTGTCACGCACCACTGTCGTGTCGTCGTCACGCGCGCCCCATACCACGCTCAACGGGCCGCCGCCCGGATACACCAGGCTCCATCCCGCGGCCGCGGCGCTGTCGTCCCACCCGTCCTCCCCCACATCAAGGTAGTACATCACCACCTGCCCGTTCGAGTCGGCCGCCTGCAGATCGAGCACCAGCGTGTCGAACTCATCGATAATCGTGTCGTTCACCCGGCTCAGCACCGGCGGATACAACCCGATGTGCACCACGCACGATTCGGCCGTCGACACCAGCGTGTCGTCGTCCATCACCGCTACCCGTACCACCGCGGTCCCGGTATCGGCACGCGTCCACACCGCCACGAGCGAGTCGGCCAGCGTCGTGTCGGGTGCCGACGTGCTGTCGCGCCAC
>CAZJJT010000382.1:0-5051 GCA_964546395.1 uncultured Fibrobacterota bacterium | reverse complement strand
CCCTGGGCCAACTACAGCAACACACCGTTCCGCGAGTACAAGCACTGGGTCCATGAGGGTGGCATCGCGACACCCCTCATCGCCCACTGGCCGGCGGGGATCACCAGTCCGGGCCGTATCGACCACCAGCCCGGACACCTGGTCGATATCATGGCGACGTGTGTCGAGTTGTCAGGCGCCGCCTACCCCCCTGCCGGAGCAGGTCACGACGACGTGCATGCACTCATGGGCTGCAGTCTCAGCCCGGTGTTTCGCGAACAGCCGATCGTGCGCGAGCAGATATTCTGGGAACACGAGGCCAACCGGGCCCTGCGCCGGGGGAAGTGGAAGCTCGTGGCGAAGGGCCAGGACGGTCGGTGGGAGTTGTACGACATGGATGAAGACCGGACCGAGACGCGTGACCTCGCAGGTACGTGCCCGGAACGCGTGGCGGAGATGGCGGCGCGATGGAACGCGGTGGCCGAGGTCACCAGCGTGTTTCCGTTGCTCGGCGAGGTCCCCGGGCTGGAGTACGGAGAGCGCGCCGCAAAGGCCAGTTGGCGCGTTGCCTCGCAGGGGTCAGCAAAACCGCGCCGCGCACCCTGACAGACAGGAGTTCCGAACGTGTCTCTGTACCTGCACCCCGAATCGCTCAGTCCCGACCCGACGTATGGGAAGGTCTTCCGCAACTCGCGCACGGTGCTCAACGCCTGCACGGTCTACCCGCATGCGCTCGTGGCCGCGCGACCTGGCAGCGCCGAAACAGCGGCGTGGGCGAAACAGCTGCGCGTATCGAAGAAGCCCGGGCCGCTGCTCATCGCTCCCGCGCGGAACGGACAGGTCAACCTGCTGATCGACTTCGGCAGTGAGCTCGAGGGCAGTCTCGAACTGGCCTTCCGTTGCGCGGTCAGGACCCCGCTCTACGTGGGGTTCGGCGAGAGTGCCCCGGAAGCGGAGGGGGTGGGCGTGCACTCGACCTGCGGCGCACAGCTTCCCCGGAAAGTACTGAGAACAATCGAGCCGCGCAAGACGAACACGATGGTGTTTGCCGCCCAGGGGTTCCGGTTCATCAGGGTCCACCTTGTGGATGTGACCGCGCCCGTCACTCTCTGCGGCATCCGTGTGAACGCTCAGTTCGCGTTCGAAGGCTACCGGGGTGCGTTCTCCTGTTCGGACAGCCGGATGCAGCGGATCTGGCACACATCGGCGTACACGGCCCGCCTCTGTTCGCGTGAGGATGCGTTCTGGGACGGGATCAAGCGCGACCGTCACGGGTGGTACGGCGACGCGCGCATCTGCAAGGAAACCGTCGACAACGTCTTCTTTGACCCGCGGCCCGCTGTCAGCATGATGAAGGAGCTGCAGACCGAGAGTTGGGTGAACGGCATCCCCCACTTCTCGTTCGACTGCATCGCCATGCTGCGGCAGCACCTGCTGTTCTACGGCATCCACACTCGAGACCTCCACGATATCTTCAGGCGCGTGCAGGCGCTGCTGCGCTGGGTACGCTCGTCACAGACCAGTCGTGACGGTCTGCTTGCGCGGCGCGACAATGTTGCCTACCAGTTCGGTATCGGGTTCATCGACTGGTCACAGCAGCCGATCGGCGGCACGTTCGAAGAGCTGTCGTGGCTGCAGTTTTCGAACATCGAGGGGCTTCAGAACGCCGGTGACGTGGCAGGATGGCTCGGGAAGAGGCGGGTGGCCGCCGGGTACCACGCCGAGGCCGAGCGACTGCGCCGCATCGCTCGCCGCAGGTACTGGGACCCGAAGGCAGGGTTCCACCACACGCTCAATGAGGCACGCAGGGGGCCATGGAAGATGCCGCATGAGCCCGGTCTTCACCACCGGCTGTCGTATGTCGAGAAGGTGCGGCTCGGGCCGAGCGGTCCGACGCGGCAGGCCAACGCGCGGGCGGTGTTCGCGGGGATGTGCACGGGGGACGAACTGATGAAGGCGGTGCTGGTGAGGAAGGTATTTGCCAACCCGCGTGTCCAGCGGATCATCACCCCGTTCTACCGCTACTACGAGAACGCCGCGCGCGCCGAGTGTGGCGATCCTGCTGGCGCTCTGCTTGACATGCGCCAGTACGTCGGCGACATGATCTACGACAACGACGCTTCGACGGTGTGGGAGAGTTTCGAACCGTATGTCACCGGCCGCATCGCACGGCTCTCGCTCAACTCATGGCCCAAGAGCCTGTGCCACGGCTGGGGCTCGGGCATGGTCGGCCTCACGGCCAGGCACCTGCTGGGAGTGGAACCGCTTGAGCCCGGGTATCGCAGCGTGCGTATCAGAGCCGTCGCAGACCTGCCTTGGACGTTCGAGGCCGCGATCCCCACGCCGCACGGCACCATCCGGGCGATCAAAGAACGCGCGCACGGTCCTGTCCGTCACTCCCTGCCTCGGGGCATCCGGGAGATCTGACACGCGAGATGGTAGATGGTGGCCGCCACCCGCATCTATATTGTGCCCGCCACACAGAACCGCATTCCGGCCTCGCCCCACCCAAAGGAGAACCCATGAAACGCGCTGCTGCAGCGGCTGCCGTTCTCGCACTCGTCCTACTCGCCTGCTCGACACAGGGAAGCAAGCCGGGTACTGCCGAACTCAAAACCGCGCAGGACTCGCTCAGCTACGTCATGGGCCAGGACATGGGCATGTATGTCAAGCAGATGGGTGCCGACGTGTCGCTGGAGCCGTTGATGCGCGGCCTGCGCGATCAGGTGAACGGTGCACAGCCAGTGATCAGCGCTGAGCAGGCCGGCCAGATCAAGCGGGCATTCTCGATGAGAATGCAGGCGGAAGCCGGTCAGAAGGCGGCGGAGACGTCGAAGACGAATGTCAAGTCGGGTGACTCACTGCGAGCGGCGAACAAGACGCGCCAGGGCGTGACCACCACCGCAAGCGGCCTGCAGTTCGAAACGCTTCGCAAGGGCAGTGGCGCCAAGCCCACGGCAAAGAGCACGGTCACAGTCAACTACATCGGTACGCTTGTGGACGGTACCGAGTTTGACAACTCCTACAAGCGCGGTGAACCGGCCACATTCCCCATCGGTGGCGTGATCCCGGGGTGGCAGGAAGGGCTGCAGATGATGAGCGAAGGCGGTAAGTACCGCCTGGTTGTCCCGCCCGCAATTGGCTACGGTGAGCGCGGCGCCGGCCAGGACATCGGGCCGAACGCAACGCTGATATTCGAGGTCGAACTCCTCAAGGCAAACCAGTAGCAGGAGTCACTCGAACCGCTCGCGTTCGAAGCCGGGGAGACACAGGGGGGTGGGACCACCCAGCGTCTTGAGTGTGGCGCCGTCGGTGAACCCCTCGGGACGCCCCTTCAGTTCCGCGACCAGCCGTTTGCGCCAGCACGCAATCTCTCCACCGTGCCCGGCAGACCCGACCAGATTGTGCATTTCGCACGGGTCGCTGTCGAGGTCGAAGTAGTGCTCCTCCCCCGTCCCCGGGTACCAGATGTACTTGCGGTGACCATCGGTGAGGTACTGCATCCCGCTTCCCGCCGTGGGAACGATGGCACACTCGCCGTGCAGATACTCACGCCACTCGGGTACGGCGCCGCGCAGCAGCGGCAGCACGCTCCGCCCGTCGACCCTGTCTGGTATGTCGACACCGGCTGTCTCGAGCAGTGTCGGCATGATGTCCATCAACTCCACCACTTCGCTGCGCACCTGTCCCTTCATGCCGCCCATCGAGTCGGGCAGTCGCATGAGAAACGGTACCCGGGCAGAGCCTTCGAACGCGTTGCGCTTGCGCAGCCACTGGTGGTCACCAATCATGTCTCCGTGGTCGGACAGAAACAGCACGATCGTGTTGCGCCGATCGACCCACTTGAGCAGCCGGCCAATCTGGTCGTCGATATGGTTGATCGTCCCGTAGTACCCTGCTCGGTACTGCTTCATCACGGCCGCATCGACCGCGATCCGCCACGCATCCACCGGCAGTCCCCGCCGCGGCGCGTCGAACACTCGCGCCCAGTCGCCCACGTACGGTTCGGGAAGGTCCATGTCCATGTACCGGTCCCAGTAGACCTGGGGCGGTGTGCAGGGCTCGTGCGGTTGGTGAAAACTGACCTTCAGGAAGAACGGAACAGTGGGATCGCGCCGTGCGATAAACTCCATGGCCTTGTCGGCGCACCAGTTCGTGAAGTGGAGGTGCTCGGGAAGGTGCCAGGGGCGTGCCACGTAGCCGTTCTGACTGCAGCCGTGCGCAACGCCGGGTTCCGGCATGCGCACGCCGTTGTCACGCAGGAACCGCTGGTAGTCTTCGCCCACCAGCGGGCTGTCCGCCCAGTCTTCGCTCATGAACCCGTAGCGCTTGCGGTGCGGCCACAGGTGCAGCTTGCCGACGAGGTGCGTCTGGTACCCCGCCCGCGTCAGTTCGCCCGGGAGCGTGGAACCGTCGAGCCACGTGTCGTAGTTCATCAGCACCCCGTGCGACGCCGGCCGCCTGCCAGTCATGAGCGTTCGTCGCGCCGGGATGCACACCGGGCATGCGGAGTGGCAGCGGCTGAACCTGGTCCCCGTCGTCGCAAGCTCGTCGAGGTACGGCGTCTGCAACACCGGGTGCCCCTCGATTCCCAGGCAGTCACCGCGCTGCTGGTCGGTCATGATCAGCAGGATGTTCGGACGTTTGTCTTTCACGCAGTCTCCTCCTTCAGAGCGTCACGGCGTCGCCTGTGCGTTCCTGCCAGCGCTCGAGTCGCCCTTTCAGCTCCCCCACCGTGCGGGAGCCGGCGTTGGCCGCGTACAGGTTCGCAGTCTCGAGCGGATCACTGGTAAGATCGTACAACTCGTGCTCGCCCAGCGACGGGCTCCAGTTCAGCTTCCACCCCGCATCGGTGACAATCGTGCGCACCGGGTCGGTCATGGCAGCATCGATGCGCTCACGAGGCGCCATCTCGCTCATCCACTCCGGAATATCTGCCTTGCCCAACTGGTCCTTCAGCCCGTTGTTCGGCCCGTTCCACTCCACGAACGCGTCATCGCCGCAGTGCCCCTCCCCCTCGCCTTCGAGAAGCCCCCGTCGAGACACGCCTGCCAGTCCATCCGGTACGTGTG
>CAZJJT010000381.1:0-5075 GCA_964546395.1 uncultured Fibrobacterota bacterium | reverse complement strand
AGGCAAGGTTGACATTGGCCCCGATACTCAGCCGCCGCCACACGTTGTAGCCGTAGCTCAGCATGAACAGCGACTTGGTGTTGTCCTGCACTTCTCCGGTGGGCACGATACGGCCGCTCGGGTCGGTCTCCGTTACATCCACCTCACCCGCGTGCTCCCCCACCCACGTGAACCCGGCCGCGTGGTACATGCCGATGGGGACGGTGACTCCCAGCTCCCACAGGCTGAACGTGCCCTGCAGCGTGGGGGCAAACGCGCCGCGCACCGCGATGTGGTCGGTCTCGGTCAGCCAGGCCGGGTTGCCCAGGGGCGAGCGAAGCATGAACAGCTCGCGCCACCGCTGGGTGAGCGCGTACTCGTTCGCGAGACCGTCACCGCGAATCCCCGACACCGCGCACAGCAGCACCAGCGGAACCATCACCACCCCGATGCGCCACCGGGAGTTCCCCGAATTCGCCATAGTCAGCCCCTAGCGGTACTTGATACCGATCTTGACCCGTTTGATAATGTCCTTGCCCTCGATATCCACGGCCCGCACCACCATCAGGTACGTACCGCCACCCACGAACCGGCCACGGGGGTTCCTGCCGTCCCAGTACACCCCGTAGTCACGCGGCGTATCCGCCTGATTGAGCGGCAGGTCGGACGCCACCACATTGCCCAGCACGTCAAACACCACACCATCGCCGAAGGTCTCCCGTCCGTGCTCATCGACCTTCCCCGTCCATCGCAGCGGCGTCACCGACTCGATAGCGATGATGGTCCCCGTTGTCTGCGGATTCGCGCCCGGCGGCAGTACGTTGTCGTAGAAGTCCACCACCTGGGCAGGCAGCCGCGTGACCCCGGGGACAAACGGGTTCTCGGGACCGGCCAGAATTGTGACCGAACTGCCCCCGCCCCACTCGATTGGCGCCTTCCGGCCGTTTGCCGGCGGCGCGTTGCCTGAGGAGTCGCGTGCCACCGCCACCAGCTGCAGGCTGTCCTCGAGCGGAGCCACCATGAACCGGTTCGCTTTGACGATGACCACGGTCCACGCCCCCGTGCTGTCGAAGTGCTCCGCGCCAAGCCCCGAGAATGCCGTGTCGTTGGCGGCCACGCCCGCATCGTAGTACACGAACGCATCCTGCGGCGCCACACTCGACAGCCCCGGCCAGCTCACCGGCTCACTGATTTCCACCTTGAGCGTGTCGATCCCGTTCGCACCCGTCACGAACACGGCGCGGCGGACCACCGGACCCGCGCGGTCGACCAGGTCCACCACCTGTATCGGCATCCCGTCCGCGGTCACCGGCACCGTGGTAAGCCGGAAATCAACCGTGTGCCATCCCGTGACTGCCGGCCCGGAGGTGTTCTCGGTCAGTTCGATGACGAAGCTCGAGTCGGTGCGGCTGGTCAGCTCGCTCGGTTGCAGGCTCAGCGTGCTGCCGTCGGGCAGCGTGACCGTGATCGACCTGATGAGGTCGTCGACACCGGGCAACTGCGCGCCCATGGTCGACGTGTCCGGCAGCACGATGAGGATCTGGTCCAGGTACCCGTCACCGTCGGTATCGAACAGCTCGGCGCGCACCGGCACGGCGTTGACCGACGTGGTGGAGTAGATCCGCACCGGGGTGCCGACCGCCGACCACAGCACGTTGTTCCCGGTATGCACGAAGTTCACGATCACGTCGGCGGGCGCCGCGCCGTTGAACGTGAAATCGGTGCGGCCGAGGGGCGCTGTAGTCCAGACCGTACCCGGCAATGGCGCAGTGGGCGCCGCGACAGGGCCGCCCGGAAGGTCCCAGGTGAGCGTGGAGACAATCGGCAGTGAGAGCTGTCGGACGCCGCCCACCGTGGAAGCGCGGCTGACCGTGCTCACCCGGAGTTCATCGATACGCCCCGAGCCGCACGGTCCCACCGTGATGTCGCCCAGGTCGATGGCACCCACGGCCGCGGCAGCACACACCGGCAGGCCGTTGAGGAACAACTGCCCGTTGCCGCCTTCGCGCACTACGGCCACGTGCTGCCAGACACTGCGGGCGATGGGTGAAGCGCTGGTGAGTGTGCCGGCACCCGACACGAAACGGATACTCCCGTTGGCGTCGATCGAAAGCTCGTAGCCCGTTCCCGCTACCAGCGTCGCGGCAGGAGCGGTAACTCCCGGACGCACCCACGCCTCCAGCGTGTACACCGCCTCCTGCTGCGAGGGAGTCTGGAGCGTGGCCGTGAACGAACCGCCCCCCATGCAGCTGCCAAACGCGGCACCCGAGCTGGCGAACGTGACACTGCCGACGCCATCCGGGCCGCCATACACGTTGCCGAGGGTCCCATCGAGGCGGAACAACCCCGCCACCCCGGCGTCCCCCGCCCCGTAGCGCGTCAACCCCCGAAGCGTGGCAACTCCCGGGGCAAACTTCGACGCCTTGTCCGACTGCACGCGTGCACTCACGCTCACATCAGTGCCCACCTGCACAAGCGTCGGCGTGCAGGTAATCAGTATGTCGGTACTGTCGATACCGCAGTTGACACTGAACGCGCCGCCGGGGCTGCCGGAAGCATCGGTCATGCGGACAATCACGAGCGTGTCGCGGTCGATGCTTATCGTCCGGCCATCGGCGGTCTGGAACACCTTGCTGAATATGAACGTGTTGGTGCCATAGGCAAGCTGCCAGTCGGCGACACGCACGAGGTAGTCGTTGACTCCCGCGAGCTTGCTGATCAGAGCTTCGAACTGCTGGCCGGTAGCCGCGTTGGTAACCGAGAGCACGTAGAGGCTCTGCGCGCGGCCAACCAGGATGGACCCGAGGATATCCATGAACCGATCCACGATGTCGGCTGGCGAGGCGTTCGGGATAAACATGCCGCCGGTGGTGTCGGTCATCGTCTGGAGGTTCACGTCAGTCGACGTCGCTGCGTTGTAGGTGAGAAACACGGCATGCGTGACCGGCAGCTCTTCTCCGGGGTACTGCTGGTAGAACCGGCTGATCACCTCGTCCGGCATCAGAGCGACCCGTCCACCCGAAGAGCCCTCTTCCCAGCCAAAGTCGGTCAGCAGCACGACATGGTTCTGGAGGTCTCCCGACGAACTCGCGGCCATCAGCAGCGCGTACGACGTGTCGAGTGCATTGCCCTGGCAGGTGAGAAGCGAGGCCTGCTGCTTGGCAGGGTACGGGTCGCTTCCCGGATCGCAGGCGGCCCGCGTAATCGCCCGGTGCAGCACGGTGCGGTTGGCCGCACTGTTCACCGGAAGCGGCGGTTCCACATCGACGATGTTGCAGCTGCCGCCGAATATCACGACACCCAACTCTGACTCGGGACTTCGGGCCGCAAGGCTGTCGAGGAACGCATGGGCCGCCGCAATCCGCTGGTCAGTGGGGTCATTGGGCTGAGCCACGGTGCACATGCTGCCCGAGTTGTCGATGGCGAGGATCACCCTGACAGGCTCGGCCCCTGCGTGCAGTGTGTCAGCTTCCATGCACAGCCGGAACAGGTCGCCAAGGGTCGTCACGTTGCTCGACACCACGTAGGCGCTGTCGGCACGGAGAGCAAGGCAGCGCGAGGTGTCAGCCGCCAGCTCACACACCCGGAATGGAATCCGCTGGTTGTACTGGGCCACACTCCCCAATGCCACCGGCAGGATCAACAGCACTGCTGCGCGTGTCGCGCGAATCCACTGTCTGTCCATCGCCTTCACCCCCGTGGGCGCCGCCGGACGCATCTGCCGGAGGCCCATACACTTAAGATATAGTCAATCGCCCGTCATCCGCACAAGAGCATCCGCTCCGGAAACGTACCTGCCCCGCAGACAGCTCAGAATACGCGCCGGACACACACCACCCGTCTGCGGTAGTACTCGTCGCCAAGCCTGTCGTAGCGCACGCCCCTGGTACTCGACGCATGCGCGAACCGCCCCTTGCCAACGTAGATGCCCACGTGGTCCACCGCCCCCGCCCGTTTCATAGCGAAAAACACCAGGTCGCCCGGTGCAGCGTCGGACCGCGGCACCACCTTCCCAAGCCGCTTCAGCCGCCGCGTGGTCCGCGGCATCCTCGCGTGGTTCAGCTCCCTGAACACGACATACACCAGCCCGGAGCAGTCGAGCCCCTTGCGCGAGGTGCCCCCGTAGCGGTAGCGGACACCGAGGTAGGAGTCGATGATGCTCACGAGGCGGCTGGGCGGAACCCGGTAGTCGGTGCGGTAGTCCCAGTTGCGCGGCACACGGTAGACGCCGGGGCCGACCACCGCGCCGCTCGGGCGGGTGTAGCGCACCTGCGAGGCACATCCCCCAAGCGAGCACAGCCACAGGCAGGCCGCGCACACAAGCAGGACCGTGTGTGCCGCGCTGCGTGCCTGCCGTCGACGGTGCACGACCGGGCCTACTCGTACCACCGGAACAGATAGAGGGCCACGCCGATACCGGCGAACGAGAGAAGGCTGAAATCAACCTGGAAGCCGAGCTGGAGCCTGATCGCCCGCAGGTCGATGAGCACCGGCTTGTTGTTGACAAAGTCGCCGACGCCGAACGGCAGCGACGAGGTGAACAGCAGTCGCACGACGTTGCCCTCGGGCAGCAGCAGGCTGAAGAACAGGTTGAGGTACGAGCCGATCAGCAGCCCGAGCAGCACCACGAGAACCATGGTGCCTACCTTGCGATTGCGTGGAATGATAGCCATCGTCTTCTCCCGCCGTTGCGGTGAGCCGCGCCGGCACCCACCTGTTCACCCTGTCCGCGGATACTCCTCGAGAGCCAGCACCGTGGTGCGCTCTTCGCGGCCGCGCTGATATGTGATTCGCACCCGGTCGTTGACATACAGATCCACGAACGCCGCCCGCAGATCCTGCACCGACCGGATACGTGTGTCGCCCACCCGCTTGATCACATCACCCGGCCGAAGCCCCGCGGCATGGCCCGGCCCCCCCTCGCGCACTTCCGCCACCACCACCCCGTCGGCGCGCTGAATCCCCAGCGCCATGGCGGTCTGGCGGGTGAGTTCGATAGTCCGTACGCCCGTGTAGATGGGCCGACGCTTGCCGTACTTGATCAGTTCGTCGGTCACCCGTCGCGCCCGGTTCATGGGAATCGCGAACCCGATCCC
>CAZJJT010000380.1:0-5076 GCA_964546395.1 uncultured Fibrobacterota bacterium | reverse complement strand
ATCGGGGGGACGAGTACACACCGGCAGGGGGGCTTCGTGTCTTCATTGCGCTGCTTCGTTGTGGTGTCTGTCGTGGCCGTCTCGCTTGCCATTGCAGCACGTGCACAGACGTGTCCATCCTACACGCACAAGGATGATGTTGTGCTTGGCTCCCCCTCCGCGCTCCCCGACGGCTGGTGCGTATTCAAGACATGTACATTCAATGGCCCAGGAAACAACCCGTATACGAGACAACTCGGGCTACGTGTCTCCTCGCTGCAACCGTTCTCCCCAAGCGTTGTCCCGAATACCTCGACGGCCAATCCGAAGTGGATTGATATTTCCGATGACGGAAACTGGATTTTGTATGCTGACTCGGCTGTTTCCGGTGGCCAGTTGTTCCTGATCAAGCCAGATGGTAGTGCCAAGACCAGCGTCCCCGGCGCGCAAACACGTACGTCTTGTGGCTTCTATCGCGCAAGCCCACTGGGAACCGAGGTGTGGTGGGTTACGCAGACCACTGTCGGCAGTACCCCGAAGGTATTCTTCAATGCCATGTTGGTGACACTTGGCGCTGACCAGGCAACCTTTGGTGCGACCCGCATAATCATGGATAACAACAAGGACGCTGTCACCAATACGTGGGACATGGCGGTCACTGGCAACGACTACTGTGTCGCAAAGGACCAGATCCTTGGTGTCTTCAGTGTGCGCGATGCGTCTGCCGCGCCATCGGTGTACCCAACGGCCATGCGAACCTGTTACTTCACGATCCCCGAAAACGGTTCTGGCGAGTCCGGCCTTGAGAACTTGTTCGTGTGGACAGACGATACGTACCAGTCTCTGTATGGTTGTGGGCATACGATGACGCGTACGGGCAGCTTGGGGCTCGCCAACTCCAATGGTATTGGTTCTGCGTGCGTCCCGAACACGGCAAATGACCCAGACATGGACCATAAGGGGTTCTACATCACCCCGTTTCGCCATACCTATGACGGCCCCATGGCACTCGCGGAGCATGTGGATGTCTATGGTACTTCAATCAACTGGTGCCCTGAGGCATACCGTCAAGGCGCGTACAGCGACGTGGACTTCAATGACTGGTACTTCGCAAATGACTCGAACTACGTCATTGGCATGAACACAGGTATTCAGGTCGCGAACTACGGTCTTTCGTTTGGGTTGTGGGTGGTACACTGGCCAACCAATACGTGGACGATGCTCAACCCAACCACCACGACAACCGTCTATCGTGAACCCGCCATACACTTCACTGGTGTAAACGCCATTGGCGACAGGCATCATGATAGCGGCACAAGGAATGCCGCTTTCCCGTCCCGGATACTGCTTGCCGGCGGGACAGTGGTACTGAAAGATGGCATGACTGGTTTCACAGCCTATGACCAGACTGGCAGAGTCGTGTGGAAAGTGTTCCGCAACTCGGCCCGTGGCTGTGAGACGTATCGTATGCCGACCAGATTGCAGTCATTTGCGCTCGTTATCCGTCCAGATGTGGTGCGATGGATATGTACGCGCAGAGAAGGGGAAGATGAGTAGTATGGATCGCACGCCTTGTTCTACTGCAGTCTTCTGTGCGGCACTGATCCTTGTGAGCGGTTGCGATGAGGGAACCACCATTCTCCCACCACAACCGCCTCTTGCCGTGGCCGGTTCAGACACGGTCGTTGCGCCGGATTCGTTTGTGATACTCTCAGCAGCGGGGAGCAGTGCTCCGGACAGTATTGTCGCGTACGAATGGCAGTTCGGATCTACAGACACTTTTGTCATGGTCTCTGCTGGAGACACGTCTATTGCTGCACCCCATCTACTCTGGCGCGGGTGGCCTTGCGTTCTGAGGATCACTTCTGCTTCCGGCAGTATGGCTCAGGATACAATGCGTGTCACCGTCTCCTGGCTGAAGGGGCCCAATGGCGGCGAGGTGTATCGGGTTGGTGACAGCCTCCATGTCGATTTTTTCCCGGTTGACGAACTCGTTGGCCTCAAGCTGATTGTCAACAATGGTGGAGAAGAGTTCCTTCTCAACATCCCCGGCGTTAACAACGCGATTGTCCCGATCGCTCTCCCACGAGTATCCTTCGTGGTTCCGGCGAGTATCTACGATGCGGCGTACGGTGGAGATGTGACCACGATCTCCGACAGTTGTCTCATCCTTGTGCACCGCTATTCAGAGTATGGCTACAACATAAGCTCGGCTGACTACTTCGCCATACGAATCTCACCATGACGTTCGTCCCGAAGCCATGTGTAGTCCGTGCGTTGTCCCTCTCGGGCCTTCTCACAATTGTCGGCTGCATCGAGGATGATCTGAGCAATCTCCCTCCAGCCGCAGATGCCGGCGAACAGCAGATCGTGCTCCCCGACTCGTTGTTCGCCGTGTCGGGTGCGGGGTACGATGCCGATGGCGAGGTGGTAACGTACGAGTGGCTGTTCGAGGGCGAGAGCACATTTGTCGAGGTCACAGATGGAGACACTGCAGTACGTGCCCCGCACAGGTTCGATACTGATTTCGCATGCGTGCTTCGGGTCACTGACGACGAGGGAGCTGTTGGTCTCGACACACTCCATGTGATTGTTACCTGGCTGCGCAGTCCGAATGGTGGTGAAGCGTACCACATCGGCGACACCATGCGGGTGGAGTTGCTGCCGACGCAGACACTGGTGGTGGTGAAACTGGTTATCTACCGTGACGGTGACTACGCCGATCTGGGTATTCCAGGGTACAACGGACAACTCTGGCCTCCGTCACAACCGCTTGTCAGCTTCGTCGTGCCCGATTCACTTACCGATGCCCTTTTCGGCAGAATGGGCCTCGTATCGGATAGCTGCCATATTCGTGTCCTGGACTACACCTCTCCTACCACGTACGTAGAGTCGGCCGGGTATTTCTCCATCGCTCCGTAGGGCCCTCACTGCGTTTCCGGCCGGCCCCTTCCTGGGCCGTTTGTCGTACTTCGGAAGTAGATTTGGCAGGAAAGACTGCTTTTCTCCGGCCTTCACACCACAGAAAAGGAGTGGCTGCGGCATGCACCGGGATATGCTTCTCGTTCTGGCTCTGACAGTGTCTTTCTGTACGACTGCAGGTGCACAGGAATGTCCGACGTACACGAAGAACCGAGACACGCTGGAGGCCTTCTCCCTGGGCGACCCGGTTGAGCTGTTCGAGGGGTTCGTCGTGTTCCGTATTGAAGGGCAGTACGGTTTGCACCGTTCGCCGTTGAGAGCCTACGATCCACAGATTGTCGCCGGTACTGAGACGGCAGTACCGTACAACATGACTCTCTCTGATGACGGTGACTGGGTGATGTACTTCGATTCGGAGTCGCAGGAGGTGGTCATTCAACGTCTTGACGGCACCGGCCGTACGTCCTCGTGGATGTGGGGCGTACGCACCGGGGGGTTCTACCGCAACAGCCCGCATGGTTCCGAGATCTACTACCTCGAGTCTTCTGCACGGGTAACTGCGGTACAGGTGGATCTCTCGGGCGCCCAGGCAGAGATACTGGGTGAGACGCAGCGGACGATCGTGGATCTGGGTTGGGAGCGGCGGTTGGACGGTGCATACAGCAATTCTGGCTCCTCCGTGGTTGGCGACCAGGTGTTTCTGCGTGAAGACGCCACAAATGAGTTCGGCTACGTCGGCCGCACTGCATTCATAACCATCCCTGACAGCGGCCGCGGTACCGCCAGCCTTGAGCATGTCCATCCGTGGGCTGATACCGTGTTCGAGCCCCTGTGGGGATGTGGTCATGCGATGTCGCACGATGGGGTGTATTGTATGGCCAACTCCTCGCTCATCGGCTCGAGTTGCGTGCCGAATCGTCTCAATGATCCAATGATGGACCACAAAGGGTTCTATGTCACGCGTTTCTGGCGCGACACCGATCCCGCGATTCCAATTCACGACATCGCCGACACATACGGCATCAGTATTAACTGGGCCCCGCCTTCGTACCGGCACGGGGAGTTCAGTGACGTCGATTTCACGGGCTGGCAGTTCACCAACCACCCACGCTTCGTCGCCGGCCAGCTTGGTGGTGTCAGGCTGGAGGAGTTCGGCCTGGAGAACGGGTTGTGGATCGTCGATTGGATCAGCAACACCTGGACACGCATCACCCCGGACAGTCTGCGTCTTGCTGTGCAGGATCCGGCAGTGTATTTCAGTGACCCGGCTGGTGTAGCGCAGCCCTTCGCCGCGAGTGGCTCGGCACAACCGCGCGCAGTGTCTCCCCGCCGTGTTGTATTCCACGATGGGAACGTCAGGCACGGTGCCGGGCAGATGCGTGATGTCTACACGCTTGATGGGCGACGTGCTGCGGCTCGGTGGACCGAGCAGCACTATCGCAGCTGCGCGGGAGTGTACATCGCGATCCCTGCCGCTCAAGAAAGATAGCCCTCGCGTTGCGGGGAAGACCCTATGCACATTGAACAGATACTGTCCCTGGCTGCCGGCCTGAGCCTGTTTCTCTTCGGCATGCATCGAACAGAGAAGGCACTGAAGCTTCTTGCCGGGTCTCGCATGCGTCGCATCGTCGATCGGGTTACCGCGAATCGTTTTTCCGCCCTCCTCGTTGGTCTGCTTGTCACGATGGGCACCCAGAGTTCCAGCGCAACCACAGTCATGCTCGTCGGCTTCGCCACGGCCGGCCTCATAACGCTGGAACACAGTATGGGCGTGATACTCGGCACGGCCGTTGGCACGACACTGACCGTCCAGCTCTTTGCATGGAAATTCACGCGCATCGCTCCGTTGCTCATGGCGGTTGGATTCGTGCTGTTCGCGGTTCGCGGTCCAGAGAAACGCAGGAGCATCGGCAAGCTGGTGTTTGGTTTCGGTCTGTTGTTTTTCGGCATGCAGATGATGAGTGACGCAGCAACCGGTTTGCGTCAGAGCGAGTTGTTTGCGTTCGCGCTCAGCGCGCTCCGCTCACCCTGGGCGCTGATGCTTCTCTCTGCGGCCTTCACCGCGGTGATTCAGAGCAGTGCCGCAACCGTGGCGCTGGTGATCGGCCTCGTGCAGGCGGGGGGATTCGAGGGCACGCCTCTCTCTGTGGCAGACGCAGTACCCCTGGTACTCGG
>CAZJJT010000379.1:0-5082 GCA_964546395.1 uncultured Fibrobacterota bacterium | reverse complement strand
GGTTCGAACCGCAGATTGGCTACAGCCGTGAGGTGGTGGTGGCGGAGCGCACCGCGGGGCGCCTGGATGTCTACTACTGCAACTTCACCAACACGGGCACGTACGTCTGCGACCATCCGCACATTTCCGAGCACCATCGGATTGCGGGCCTGATGATCCGTGCGATTGTGCCCATTACCGGCTGGAGCACCGGCGCCACCCCAGTTGGGCAGACCGCGCGCCCGCTCGGTTCCACGGCCGCGGCCGGTCCGCCGGTTCGTCTCGTGGCGGGCCCCGCGGGACTCATGCTGCGTGGGTGGGGCTCGGCGTTTGACCTTTCCGGCCGGTCGGCTATGCCCCTTCCCTGTACCGTTCGTGGTGGGAGCGGCGTGGCTGTGACGCTTCCCGGATCGTTTCGATGAGGCGGCGGTAGGCGGCAAACCGACCGGCCCTGAGCGTCTCCCACTGTTCACCCGATTTCTGTCGCACCGAGTCGAGCCGCCCCTTACTGTACCACGCGAAGCGGGTGGTGTCGCCGGTGGTGTCGAAGTCGAACCAGACGCCGGTGCGGTAGCCGTGCTCGTAGACGAACTGGCTTTGCACGAACGATGTGTCGAAGCCGTATCCGTAGCCTGTCCCGTGAAGCAGGTTGTTCGAGTCGAGCGGTATCGTGCAGGCACGCCTGCCGAACGAGTGAGAGTCGAGCATGGCCACCCGCTGTCCCTCGACGTACGTCACCCGCAGTTGCTCCGAGTAGTTCATCCATACCGACATCAGTGTGACCGCCAGGGAAGGCATGAGCACGATGAGATACAGCAGAACGAACCCGACGCGGGCGGCAATGCCCGCAGGGACGAACCGGAGAGTGTCGAGCACCTGCGTGAGGTAGCCGTGAATCACCTTTTGTGGGCTGGGGCCCTGGCCCATGCGCGGGAACCGTTTCTGGAGCTTGGCCAGCAACGACTGCAGGGCGGACATGTCGTGCAGAAGCTCGGGCATCGAGGTGACGGTGAGGCCCTCCGCGGTCGCCTCGGCAGCCACGGTGTTGACTTTCAGGCTGGTGAGCGCGCCCATGAGTCCGAACAGCGCCAGGATGGCAAGGACGACGTCGCGCGAGCCGAGGGCGAGCAGGAGGAAGAAGGCGACGCCGAGGAGTGCGAAGAGGAAGCGGAAAATGCGGTTGCGCACGAACAGGACGTCGATGTACCGTCCGCCGTCAAGCGGCATGATGGGGAGCAGGTTCATGGCATTCAGAAACAGCATCACCTGGGCCGTCTTCAGCACGTAGTAGCTGCGTGTGAGTGCGAATACGAAGTAGAGGGCTGTTCCCGCAACCAGTCCCGGCAGCGGCCCCATCAGCGACACGACGCTGCTGCGCGCCGAGGAGTTCCGCGCGCTGCGGCCGCTGACCGCGGCGCCGAAGAAGGGGATGAAGAACATGCGAACGTCTCGATAGCCGAGGAGCTTCATCGCGAGCAGGTGCCCGAGTTCGTGTACCAGCAGGACCCCGACAAGGATCAGGATTTCCTCGACGGTGGCCGTGATGATACCGGCGCTGAAAAAGATGGCGATGGTGATGAGCAGGAGGGTGAAGGAGAACTGCTTCCCCTGATGCCGCTCGAAGTCCATGAGTTGGGCGGCCAGCTCCTCAAGCTGCTTGAGCGGACTCGCGTTCTCCTGCGGCTCAGTGCTGTCGATCGGCGCCTGTTCGGTATCGCCGGGATCGCTCGAGTCGTGCATGGCTCGTCCTCTGCGAATGAGTGTGCGCACCCTGAGTATACCAACCGAGCGCGCGGTGCTCAAGGGGCCTGCTTCACGGCGGATGTCTGTCGCGGGGATGTTATAATTTAGGCGCCATGAAACAGCCGAACATCCTGTGGATCTGTACCGACTCGCAGCGGTGGGACACGCTGGGCTGCTACGGCAATCCGCACGTGCATACCCCGAACCTCGACCGTTTCGCGCAGCAGAGCATCCTGTTCGAGAATGCGTTCTGCTGCAACCCGCTGTGTACCCCCAGCCGCGGCAATTTCCTGACCGGACGGTACCCGGTGACCACGGGGCTGCGGCAGAACGGACAGGATATCCGGCCGAGCGAACGTGTCGTGCCCCGCCTCCTCGCCGACAACGGCTACCTGTGCGGGCTCTCAGGGAAACTGCACCTGTGCGCCTGCGACCATCGGATCAAAAACCTGGGCCCTGAGGGCTGGTGGAAGTACGACGCTGAGTACTATTTCAAGGGAGTGGAGCCGCGTATCGACGACGGGTACACGGAGTTCCACTGGGACCATGCGCCGAGCGGCCACTGCCCGTCAAGCGCCTACACCCGATGGCTCCTGGAGCAGGGCCAGCGCATGCGCACGCCGCCGCGCGAAGACTGCCGGTTCGTGCACCACGGGATGGCGCCGGCGTACCACCAGTCGCGCTGGTGCGGGCGCAGGGCAATTGATTTCATGCGCGCCCATGCGGGCAAACACTATCCCTGGCTCTTCTCTGTCAATATATTCGATCCGCATTTCGAGTTCAATCCGCCCGACGAGTACCTGCAGCCGTACCTGGAGCGTATCGATGAGGTGCCGCTGCCGCTGTGGCGCGAGGGCGAGCTGGACGCCAAGCCGCCGTTTCATGCCCGGTTCGCATCGGGCAAGATGGGCCGCGACATGATGAGCGAGCGCGACCACCGCATGCTTCGGGCGGCCTACTGGGCGATGTGCGACCTGATTGACACTGCGGTGGGGGAGATGCTGGATGCGCTCGACGAGACCGGGCAGCGCGAGAACACGATCGTGATATTCATGTCCGACCACGGCGAGCTGCTGGGCGACCACGGGATGTACCACAAAGGGCCGCTTCTGTACGAAGGTGCGGTGCACGTGCCGCTGATGGTGTCGTATCCGGCGGCGATTGCCGGCGGGAAGCGCACGAGAGCGCTGGTGGAACTGGGCGACCTGGCACCGTCACTGCTGGATGCGGCCGGGGTGCCGCGGTACAACGGAATGCAGGCGCGGTCGCTCTGGCCGCTGCTCACCGGCGAGGCGCCGCTCGACACGTTTCGTGATGACGTGTACTGCGAGTACTACAACTCCAACCCGGGACGGCCGCCGCAGTACTGCACGATGGTGCGGACGGCGGAGCACAAGATCGTGGTCTGGCACGGCCAGGAGGTGGGCGAGTTGTACGAGCTGAACGACGATCCGGGGGAGCTGGTGAACCTGTGGGACGATCCCGCGTGCGGCGGCCTGCGCCACGCGATGATGAAACGCGTGTGTGACCGCATGGCCTGGACCGCGGACCCGCTGCCCGAGCGTATCGGAATCTACTGATGAGGAGTTGGTCATGACCACCGCTGCCAGGGACCCGTTCGCAATCGATGTCAACCATGCCAGCCTTCACTACCGCCGCACCAAGATCGTCGGCACCATCGGGCCCGCCTCACGCAGCCCGGAGATGCTCCGCGCGCTTATCAGGGCCGGGCTCAACGTCGCGCGCATCAACTTCTCGCACGGCGAACCCGCCGAGCACGTCGCGACCATGCGGCGGATACGCAGGATTGCGGCAGAGCTGAACGAGCCGGTTGCGATTCTCGCCGACCTGTGTGGCCCCAAGATCCGTGTCGGCGTGTTCAGGGATGACCAGGTGACGCTGAAGGACGGGGCGGTGGTGGCGATCACGGTGGACGACGTGCTCGGGACCCCGTCGCTGATCCCCTCGCAGTACCCCTACCTGGCGCGGGATGTGAAAGTGGGGGGGACGATTCTGCTCGACGACGGGAACCTGGAGCTGAAGGTGGTGTCGAAGGGGCCGCGCAGTGTGAAGGCGCGCGTGATCCACGGGGGCGTGCTGAAGAACAAGAAGGGCATGAACCTTCCCGACAGCGCCCTGAGTGTCTCGGCGCTGACCGGCAAGGACCGCAGGGACGTGGTGTGGGCGCTGAAGGGCGGCGCGGACTACATCGCGCTTTCGTTCGTGCGCCGCGCGTCCGACGTGCGTGAGCTGCGGCGAGCACTGCGGCGGCACAAGGCCGACACGCCGATCATCGCGAAGATAGAGATGCCGGAGGCGCTGAAGAACATCGAGGCGATCATGGGGGAGGTCGACGGGATCATGATTGCCCGTGGCGATCTGGGTGTCGAGCTTCCCGCGCGCAAGGTTCCCATGATCCAGAACAGGCTTATCGCGATTGCCAACTCGTGCAACAAGCCGGTGATAGTGGCCACGCAGATGCTCGAGAGCATGATTGAGCACGCGCGGCCCACGCGTGCGGAGGTCACCGATGTTGCCGCGGCATGCCTGGCGGGAACGGATGCCGTGATGCTGTCGGCGGAGACTGCGGCGGGCAGGTACCCGCTGCTGGCGGTGCAGACCATGGACGCGGTGCTGCGTGAAGCGGAAGCGTACCAGTTCTTCTCGCTGAACGGGCGGTTCACGAAGGCGGGGACGGATGAACCGGACCAGGTGCACGAGGCGCTCGGGCTTGCCACCGCGCAGTTGTCGCGCGACCTGATGGTGCGGTCGATACTGGTGGTAACCCGCTCGGGGTACACGGCACGGATGGTCTCCGCCGACCGTCCGGCGGCCCCCGTGCTGGCATTCACGCGCTCGGAGACTATCCGCCGCCGGCTGGCGCTGCTGTGGGGCGTGTACTCATTTCCGCTCGCGAAGGCAATGGGGCCCGCCGCGTTCCTGCGGTACGGAGAATCACTGGTGAAGAAGCACCGACTGGCGAATGCGGGTCACCACGTACTGGTACTGTCGGGAATCACGGACAATGACAGTGACACGAACACAATTCAGGTTCACCGGGTGCGATGAGCTATGCGCGGCAGTGCATGTGGAAGGGGCTTCGCCCCTGAGACCCCGTGCGGTAGGTCACGAACCAGTGATGAGAAGCTCCTTCGCCTTCCCCAGGTCTTGCCGATGAACATAGCCATGCTGCTTACCGGGTTGCGATTGGTCCTGGCACCGCTGTTCGCGTTGTGTTTTGTCAACGGCTACCGTGACGGGCCGGTGGCGGGGTGGCTGTGGGGGGCGGTGGCGGTTACGGTTCTGAGCGAACTGTCGGATGCGTTCGACGGGTTCTTCGCCCGTCGACAGAACACGGTC
>CAZJJT010000378.1:0-5091 GCA_964546395.1 uncultured Fibrobacterota bacterium | reverse complement strand
ATAGCTCCGTCATTGCATGTCATGTCGCTACTGCGCCCGTTGGGCAGCACGTTGTATGCAATTGGGGCCTGGCTTTCTGTGCCCGAAGCATTCTGTCATTGCTTGGGAAGCAGCCAGCTGGCTGAGAAGGTGACATGAAGGACTCAACCAACATCCGAGCCGTTACGGTCAACCACAACTCTTCGCTCTTTGCTGAATTGATGCTGCGCTCGCTTCTTGCCACGCATGGTCCAGTGCCACGGATTTCGCTCACGGTGATGGACAGTGCATCGAGCGACACGGACGACTTCCGTGCTCTCTTGGAAGTTGCCGCGTCGCATGGGATCCCGGTTGAGCAGAGCGGGTTCGACTCGAACCGGGCGCATCCGGGTGACATCAATACGCACGGCGAAATCCTGCGGAGTTTTGTGCTCGACCATCCTGATTGCACGCATTACCTTTTCCTGGACCCCGACGTCTACTTCATGGCGCCAGATACGGTGGGAACCATGCTCGCAGAGCTGGAAGCGGATCCGACGGCCTTCGCTGTCGTTGCCCGCTTCATGGGGATGAACAAGAAGGAAGTCCCGATGCCCAGCGGGAACAGCAGGACTGGTGAGCTGTTCACGTTCTCGCAGACAATCAGGTATGCTGATGGACGGGAGATACCGATTGGGGTGTTCGCGGCTGAACTCAAGGAGCGCATCCATCCGTTCTGCGCTCTTCTCCACAACACTCCCTTGTTTCAGACCATCGTAAGGGAGATCGGCCTCTCGAACGCCTTTGTCAAGGCAGAGAAGTGCGGGGTATTCTACGACACCCTGGGCTTGCTTACGGCTGTAATGAAGACACATGGCCTCACGTACATCGCTTCGTCTGCCATGGTGCTCCATTTCTTCAATGTCACGTACGAGAAGCAGTGGTTGGAGAACAAGCGGCAATACTGCAGGGAGCTGCTTCAGCCATTGAGGAACAATGGACACGGGAAAGAGAACCCAGGCCCCAAGAACCCATAACAGCGCCAGGGATGTAACGCCCGTCGGCGCTGCACCTGTTGCGCCAGCCCGTTGTCTGCAGCAGTGGCGACAGGTGCGCAGAGCCATCGTCCCCCGGAGCGGCCAGCCCCACGACGGGTAAGGGAAACGGGCCTGCACCCCACAAACGTATCTTGCCACTGGACAACCCGGCACTCAGCGCGAAGGGACAGCGGACACATGGAACAGCAACGGGAGCAGTGGGACATCTACGACAGCACCGGTACAGCCACGGGCCGCACAGCGGTGCGGGGTGAGAAGCTTGCGCCTGGCGAGCACCATCTGGTGGTGCATATCTGGCTGCGTGACCCGGCCGGGCGTTACATCATACAGAAACGTGCCGACCATGTCGAATGGGTGCCCGGCAAATGGGCCACCACAGGCGGCTCCGTGGTGGCCGGTGAAGACAGTCTGACAGCTGCGGTGCGCGAGACCGAGGAAGAACTTGGGCTTGCCATCGCCCCGCACTCCATGAAACTCCTCAAGCGCCTGGTGCGCCACGACGATATCGCCGATATCTACACGGCACCGATTGATGCCGACGCGCTCTCACGCTGCTGCCTGGAGCATGCCGTGGCAGAAGTCAAGTGGGCAACCGTCTCCGAAGTCCGCGCGATGGTGACCGCGGGCATCTTCCACGACTACGGCAGCGACTACTTCGATCTTCTCGATTGAGAGGAAACAGGAAGGAGGGACACGGCCGCAGTGATTTCACCGTGTCCCCCCGTGCGCAGGTCGGAGGCCCGGAGGGGCGTCCGCGCTCTCGCCTCAGGAGCGCTGTTCCGAGGCGAGAAGCTCTGCCCGTTCGACCATACGCACAAACTCGTGACGATAGCCTTCCGTATCCGCACCCATCGCGTGCTTTGCGATACCTTTCACCTGCTCGTAGGTAAGTCCGCCCTTGTGCTCCGAGTCGCGAAGCAGCATCCCGAAACCGGCGACCGCAGAGCTGAACCGGAAGTTGTCGGAGGGCAGTTCCTCGACCACGTCGTTCACCACCTGGGCAATCAGGATGCTCTCGGTGCCCTTCGGTTTCTTGTACCGAAACTTCACCGTCAGCAGCTCATCACCGCCATCATGCACCGCGCGTGACTGGTACTTCAGCTCATCCACCTTCACGACGTCCGTCTTCACCCCCACCGGTACCACCTCGTACAGCGCGGTCACACTGTGGCCCGCACCCAACTCGCCCGCATCCTTGCGGTCGTCGTTGAAATCCTCGTTGGCAAGCGCGCGGTTCTCGTAGCCAATCAGCCGGTAGGCAGCGACGCGCGCGGGGTTGAATTCGACCTGGATCTTCACATCCTTGGCAATCGTGAGCAGTGTTCCGCCCATCTCGCTCACCAGCACCTTCTTCGCCTCCATCACGTTGTCGATATAGGCGTAGTTGCCGTTGCCCTTGTCCGCAATCTGCTCCATCTTCGAGTCCTTGTAGTTTCCGGTGCCGAACCCCAGCACGGTCAGAAACACACCCTTCTCCCGCTCCTGCTCAATCAGCCGCACCATCTCCGCGTCGCTCGAAGCCCCGATGTTGAAATCGCCGTCGGTGGCCAGTATCACGCGATTGTTGCCGTCCGTGCGGTAGTGCTCTGATGCCACTGTGTACGCAAGCTTGATACCCGCGCCGCCGGCAGTTGAACCGCCCGCCGAGAGCTTCTCGATAGCGCCGAGGATCGTCTCACGCTCGGTCCCCTTCGTCGAGGGAAGCACCAGGCCGGCCGCGCCGGCGTACACCACGATCGCCACGCGGTCTTCGGCACGAAGGTTCTTGACAAGCATCTTCATGGCCGACTTGAGCAGCGGCAGTTTGTCCGGCGAGTTCATCGACCCGGAAACGTCCAGCAGGAACACCAGGTTGCCCGGCGGGAGCTGCTCGGTGTCCATGCGCTCGCCCTGGATCCCGATATGCACGAGCCGGTGCTCGGGTTTCCACGGGCAGGCGCCGACTTCGGCGGTAATCGAGAACGGGTGCTCACCCTCGGGGTCGGGGTAGTCATACGTGAAGTAGTTGACAAATTCCTCGATACGGACCGCATCCTTCGGGGGAAGCGAGTTACCGGTGAGAAACCGGCGCGTGTTGGCATAGGAGGCCACGTCGACATCGATGGAGAACGTGGAGAGCGGGTTGTCGAGCGCCGGCAGGAAGCGGTTCTCGGTGATTGCGGTGTAGCTCTCGGTGTTGAACTCCGGCGGGGGCGGTGCGCTGAGGCAGTACGCGGCGCCCACTCCCGCTGTCGCATCATAGCCGACCCCGCCACCATCACGCCGGGCCCGGCCGGGCGCAGAGTGCATCTTGCGCTTCTCCAGCGCATTGACACTGCCCAGGGCCCCGAGCATGACCTCTTCGCGTTCCAGCAGGAGCGGTTCGGGTGATACTGGTGCGGGGCTGCCTTGCTGGTCCTGTACGATCACCGGCGGGACAGGCGTCTGCGGCTGGGCCGCGGCCTGCTCCTTCGCGGTGTAGACACATGAACTGGCAACCACGAGAAGCGCAACGGTGCATACTGCGGCAAGGATAGTCTGGCGATACATGGGTTCCTCCACTCCGGGCTATGGGTGGTGCGTTTCGGTAACAAGAACGTCGTACGGGTCGCGACCGTTACAGAAGGGTCAGACAAGGCAGCCGGGGGTTTGTTCCATGGTTTCGGAACTGGAGGTGCATGTGGGCGGCTGCCCAGCGTGGGCACCGGGCCCTCCGCTCCGGTCCCGACACGCAGCGTCGGGACGTCCGCTGCGGTCCCTGCCGCGGAGGAGCTATTCCACAGTCACGCCGAGACGGAAGGTGACCCGCTCCGCGGAGGAGGCATCGAGGTTCAGGTCAATGTCTTTGAGGACACCCAGGGACTTGAACTCTTCCCTGACCTTGTCGAGTGAGCCCGGGGGAAGGGTCACGACGTAGGTGCGCTGGGGATTGGGCTCCTCCATGCGCGAACGCAGCCTGATAGTGCCGCCGTGGCGCTTGACTGCAGCAACCACGAGGCTGAATGCTTTTTCCTCAACTGAGGGATACGACGACGCCTGCTCAGCAGCAGCCTTTGCCGCTCCTGCTTCGTCGCGGGTCTTGCGCGAGCGCCTGTCGTCCACGTCACTGCGGTCGATGGAGCGGTCGTCGATTGCCAGGGTCATGACACTCACCGCCTCGGCTTCCTCCTTGAGCTTGCGTCGCTCCAACGCCACATCGTCCTGGGCGTATGCCACTTCGGCCTCTGCCTTGGGACTGGCTGCGGGGGCTGGCGGAGGTGGAGCAGGGGCCGCCGCGACCGACGGGGGTGGTGCGGGGCTTGGCTGTGGCGACGGAGCAGCGCCGGCAGCTGCTGCCGTGCGTTTCTCTTCGGAGCGGGCGCCTGCAGCCAGGGAAGGCTGGGGCTCGGGGGCAAACTGCCTCTCAGGTGCAGCAGACGGGGTGGGGCGGGCAGGGGCGCGCGGCGCAGCCGATGCCACTGGCGCAGTGGCTTGCGGCTTACGCGATTGCCGTGCAGGTGCTGCCGTTCGCGGCCCTGCGGCACGGTCGCTCGGCTCCGCGGTTGAGCGTCCGACTTCCTCCACTTCCTCGAACTCCTGCTCTGAGTCGAGCACCGCCGAGGGGGCACTTGTGGGAGCGCTGGCAACGGGCTGTTCGCCAAGCAGCTCGCGGGGCACGTTCCTCAGCGTGAACGGGTTGAACACTATGATAACCAGCACGATAGTCACGGCGAGTCCTGCCAGTTCCAGCGGGACCTTCGGCCACACGGGCAGCAACACTCGCCCCAGCAGGCCCTTGCGTGCATCGATCTTTGCGTTGACTTTGCTGACAAAGTCACCCGGCGCCTTCACCTCTTCCAGGTCACCGGCCGCCTCGTAATAAGCTTTCAGCTTTGCCAGTTCAGTTCTCAGCGACTCGGACTGCGCCACGGCCTGCCGCACCGCAGCTTCTTCGGCCCCGCTCAGCGTGCCCTGGGCGTAGTCAGGCAGCAATTCGAGGATCTTCTCAAAATCCATCGACGACCCCCTTCAGCCCGGCCTTCATCGCTTCCCGCGCCCGTGCCAGCCGCGATTTCACGGTCCCCAGTGGCACGGCGAGGGCCGCAGCGAGCTCCGC
>CAZJJT010000377.1:2674-5093 GCA_964546395.1 uncultured Fibrobacterota bacterium | reverse complement strand
CACCGCGCGGATGGGTGAGCCGTACGTCAAGAAGTTCGTCGAGGAGCGCGAACTGACCGTCATGCTGGTAGTGGACGCATCGGCGTCGGGCGATTTCGGCAGCGGGCGCAAGTTCAAGGGGGAAGTGGCGGTGGAGTTGTGCGCGGTGCTGGCGTTCTCGGCCATCCGCAACAACGACCGTGTCGGGCTGATCATTTTCACCGATACGGTGGAGCGCTACATCCCGCCCAAGAAGGGCAAGAACCACGTGCTGCAGGTGATACGCGAGTTGCTGTACTTCGAGCCGAAGGGGCGCGGCACCGATATCGCCGAGGCGCTCGGGTATCTCAACCGGGTGCAGAAACGGCGAGCCGTGGTGTTCCTGGTATCGGACTTCCTGTCGGCCGATTTCAGCAAACCTCTTCGTGTCGCCGCGCGCCGTCACGACATGATTGCGCTCTCGATGGGCGACCCGCGCGAAGCGGAGATACCGGCAGTGGGCCTGCTGGAGCTGGAGGACGCCGAGCGGGGCGGGACCGTGCTGGTGGACACGTCCGACGCCACGTTCAGGCGCTGGCATCGCGAGCGTGGCGCACTGCGTGCGCGCGAACGGGCGACAGCCCTGCGCACCTGCGGCGTTGACGAGATAGGTATCGGTACCGGGGGCGACTACATCGAGCCGCTCGTCAGGTTCTTCCGGAAGCGAGAGAGAGCACGCGCATGAGGAACCGCTCGGGCGCTAGTCATGCGGTGCTGGCGGCAATTGTGGTGCTGCTGTCGGGTTGCACCGAACCTGCCGACCGTCCCGACATCGGGTCGCCGCCCGAATGCAGCGAGCCGGAGCGTGTCTGCCCCGACTCGTCGACGCCGGTATGCCGCGACACCGGCTGGTGGTGTCATACCGACACGATCACCGTGTGCGACACGTCGTTCCGCGACGACACCACGGTGGTGCGCGAGATTCTGGATCTCAACGGCCTGGAGACGGTCAGTGCGAAAGGCATTCCGGGCTGGCGGTTCGATACGCTGGTACTGCGGGTGATTCTCGACCAGAACAGCATGCGGACTATCCCGGTCGGAGCGCTGGTGGGGATGGACGAGCGCGACGACTGCTGGCGGATTACCGATCTCGACCTCTCCGCGAATGCACTCCACTCGCTGGGGGGGCATGCGCTCAGCGAGGTCCCCGAGTACATCGGACTGCTGGTGTACCTGGAACGTCTCTGGCTGTTCAACGGCACGTTCGACACGTTGCCGGGTTCGATGGGAAACCTGGTCCGGCTGAAGGAACTGAAGGTGCAGGAGTGCGAGCTTCGGTACCTTCCCGACGAGATCTGCCTCCTCGACAGTCTGACCACCCTGTACGCGGTCGGCAACCACCTGCGTGCGCTTCCCGACTCTATCGGCAGGCTTGACCGGCTGAGTGTGCTGGAGATCTCCGACAACGAACTCGACTCGCTGCCGCTGTCGCTCACCGATGCGGAAGGGCTGAACGGCAGCAGGCGCCTGAACATCGCTCACAACTACCTGTGCTCGGTGCCGGAGCAGCTCGCGGAGTGGCTCGACAGTGCATGCCTGGAAGGGCCCAACTGGCCCGCCGGGCAGTACAACTGCGCGACTCTGGCCGCCGACACGGCAGTGGTACGTGCCCTGCTTGACAGTGTGGGGGCCGACACGCTGGGGGTCGGCAGTGTGGCGTCGGTGCGCGCGGGCCGTGTCGCCCGTCTCGACCTCTCTGCGTGGGGACTCACCGCTGTGCCGCCGCAGGTCTTCGAACTCGACAGCCTGGAGCAACTCGCCCTCGACAGCAACACCATCGACACACTCCCCGGCGCCATCGACAGTCTCAGCGTGCTCCGGGAACTCAGCCTGGCCGCCAACATGCTGGAGCCGGCCAGCACGGCATCGCTCGAGCGGCTGCGCCGCCTGCGCGTGCTGGTTCTCGCACGCAACCGTTTTGCCGCGCCCCCGCTGGGTCTGTCGCTCATGGACAGCCTGCGAACTCTCGATCTGAGCGGCAACGGCCTCGACTCGCTTCCATCCGTCGACCGGCTGAGACTCCTCGAGCGCCTGTGCGTGTACGACAACGCGCTGCGGGTGTTCCCGGCGCTCGACAGCCTGGTGTCACTGCGGGTACTGGATGCCGCACAGTGCAGCCTTGCCACGGTTCACCCGGGAATCGGTCGGCTAACACACCTGGATTCGATCAACCTGTCGGGCAACCAGCTCACGAATCTCCCCCTGGAGGTCGCATGGCTGACCGGGGGGGTGCGTGTGAACGTCGCCGGCAACCAGTTGTGTTCGCTCTCGGTAGCCGTGGAGAACTGGCTCGACCTTCACGCCGGCCCGACCTGGAAAGCTGACCAGGACTGCCCGTAGCTTCTCAATCTGCAATCTGCAATCTTCAATCTGCAATCTTCAATCTTCAATCTGCAATCTG
>CAZJJT010000377.1:0-2574 GCA_964546395.1 uncultured Fibrobacterota bacterium | reverse complement strand
CAATCTTCAATCTGCAATCTTCAATCTGCAATCTTCAATCTGCAATCTTCAATCTGCAATCTTCAATCTTCAATCAGAATGTCTCCCCACCCTCTCGGCGCTTCAGTCCCCGCGCCGTGTCGCCACGGGCTGCTCGGGCCCATCAGGCGGAGTCTCTTCTCGCCGCTCCCGTCGGCATCGGTGTCGTTGTACCCGGCGGCGAACGCGAGTCTGGTCCCCACCGGGGGCTCCTCGGTAATCAGACCGGTACCGACTTCCGCCCACGGCAGGAACCATTCCTGCACCCGCACCATCTTCGAGAGCGTGACAAACCGGATGTCGATACCGAGGTGCGTGCGCGCTTCCTCGAACGTGCAGCGGTGCTGGGTGAAATCCCAGGGGTCGGCATAGTTGCGGAGAAAGAAGGGGGGGGGTCTGCGGTTGCCGAACGCGACATGGATCTGCTTGGTGGCAAGTCCCAGCCCCCACCCCTGGCAGATCAACTGCGTGTCGTTGGCACTGTCCGAGACGTGTGCCGAGGAATGGCAGTCAAGCATGATATCGACCGCATCAACCGCATAGTAGAACTCGGGGCTGCACTCCATGAAACAGTTGTCAGTGACTTCCAGATACAGGTAGAGACCGCGGGCCGTGTGGGCGGCTTTCACCCGCAGGACCGCATCTGCCATGGTCACGATGGAGAACCTGCTCCCCTCGTCGGCGTTTTCCTTTGCCGTGAGTCGGAGTTCACCCGCAACCTGCTCCCAGAACGCCGACACCGCGTTGTCCTTCGCGCCGAACGTCTTCTCCTGCGCGGCGCTCAGGCCGGGGACCGCCAGCACAGGTCCAAGGCTCTCCGGGGCACTCACCGGCGTGGTGCCCGAGACACGCGAGCCCACCGTGCCGACGGCGTCCTTGAACACCGGCGTGTCCGCGATGGGTGTCGATGCATCGATACGTATCGCCGGGTCGCGTACCGAGACGTAGAAGGGGTTGGATGCGCGCGTGTTACCGGCAGCATCGGTTGCGAGTGCGGTAAACGAACACACCGTACTGGCGGGCTCGACGGTGGTGGTGAGTTCGGGCGCCGCCGGCGCGACAACGTCTCCGAGTTTGCGGCTGCCCGCAAAGAACTCGACTTTTCTCCACTCGGGCAGTTCCCACAAGTCGCACACGAGTTTGAGCGACCGCCCCGGCTCCACCACCGGACCGCCGATACTGAACATGGTCTGCGGGTTGGTGTGCGGGTTGTGTATCGGGTCGACCCCCTCGATACTCAGTGCCACGGGGTTCTCGTGTGTAGCCACCGCGCGGTACAGCACCGCCATGTCCTCGCTCGGCACCCATCCAGCCACGCTCTTCTCGCCCCTGTACGCTGCGTAGGGCGCGATGCGCGTGAGGCCGCTGTCCCACGACTCGTGGTCAACCAGCCACCCACTCTCCAGCGGCAGATCCCTGAGCAGCACCGGACCCTTCGCGGGATCGCCGTCGGCGGGGTAGCGAAGAGCGATGCACTGCTCGCACATCTTGACATAGGTATCGAACGCGTAGCCGTCTTCGTGCCCCTTCTGCTCGACTATCAGGCTCCAGCGTGCACCGCGCCGGCGCGCGCCGAGCATCATCTCTCGGGCCCGCGCCACACCTTCCTCGCCCTTGCCGAACGTGTCGAACATGCCGACGTCTACCACGCCTGGCACCTGCAGCGCATCATCGACCGGCTCCGCCGGATTGAACCGGCTGCACACGTTCGCGAGGAAACAAATGGTCCGCTTCGGGGCGTGGTTGACAAACCCGTACGATGTGGCGCCACCGTTGGAGCTGCCGAAGATGCAGAAAGGGACATTGGCGAGTTCGGGATGATGGCCGAGAGCGGCAAACTCGTCGAGCACCGAAAAGAACACCTTCCCGCCGTTCTCGTACACGTCGCGGCCCGGGAACCAGTGCAGACCGACCGTGCCGAACCCCACGCGGGCGGCGAACGCGCGGAAATTCAAGTCGCGTGCGAAGTCGCGGCTGTCGCCCGAGCCGCCACCGTGGCCGCTGATGAACACGCCGCGGACCGGTTTGGATTCAGGCGGCACCCACAGCTTGATCATCCGCTTGCCGTCGGCGGCCCGGTAGTCGTAGTAGATGCCGTCAAAGTTGATCTGGTCGCCGTTCGGGAGGGTCTTGCGTGGCATGACTGGAGTCGCTCCTTGCGTGGGTGAGAATGTGGCTGCAGCCTGTGCGCAATATAGGTATGTGTGTGCCGGAAGGGGACCGCGAGAGTTAGTACTGTAGTGAACACCTGCCCGTGGAGCATCACGCAGAGGTGGATCAGGACATTATGTCGCATGACAAGTAGTTATGGCGACTGCATCTCCATAACGATTCCGTGTCAGACGTGCACTGCAGTGGCTCGCACCGCGCCTGAACTATACTGGTGCAATCACCAGAGCAGGAGACCGCATGACCGGGTCCACAGCACGCTTTTCTCCTGCAACGGCGGGCGGTATCGCCGCGATCCTCATCTGGTCCTCCTGTATCTCCGTGGGGCGGTGCCTGAGCGAATCCCTGGGAGTGTTCACTTCAGCCGCGTTGATATTCCTCCTGGCC
>CAZJJT010000376.1:0-5103 GCA_964546395.1 uncultured Fibrobacterota bacterium | reverse complement strand
CCGAAGAGAAGAAGCCCTCGGGGCCACCGCGGTTGCCGGTCCCGCTGACACTCGAGGTGTTCGAGATACGCCAGGGGCGGGTGGTGTACGACGACCGCAAGGAGAAGCGCAGAATCGTGCTGGGGCGAATCGATCAGCGGGTTGGCCTCTCGATGGATCGGGCGCTGAGGGACGTTGTGACAAAGGGACGGCTGGTGCTCGGGGATATCTCGGTGCAGACCAAAGAGGTGCCGGCGCCGCTGAGTGGCCTGGAAGTGACGCTGAGCCACGATCTCGAACTCGATGTTGTGAGCGGCACCGCGAAGGTGAATGACCTGCGCCTGTCGCTCCAGAAGCTCTCCGTCGCCATGTCGGGGACCGTGACCAACTTCAACGATGCGCCCGTGCTTGACCTGGCCCTGCGCAGCGACACGCTTCTCGTAAGCGACATTGTGGCGGAAATCCCTGCCGCGATGGCGCCGGGTGTGCGGAAGGTGAGTGCCGAGGGGACGGTCGTGGTACAACTCCACGTTGCCACGAAGCCGGGCAGCAAGCCGGTGACTGCCGTCTCGGGAGTGCTGAAGGCGCAGGACGTCGTGATCCGCCACCCGGACTTCCCGGCGGCGGTCAACGAGTGCAGTATCGACCTCGCGTTCAGTGACACCGAACTCAACCTTCGCACACTCGCGCTCACGCTCGGAAACAACCCGGTGGTGGCGCGCGTGGCCGTGCGCGATTTCAAGGAACCGGTGGTGGACGCGGCCGTGAAAGCGACGGTGAACCTGGATGATGTCAAGAGCATGGTGGCGCTGCCCGAAGGTGTCAGCGTGAGTGGGACCGTGAGTGCGGAGATCGCGGCGAAGGGCAGAGTTGACCCGTCCAACCCGGCACAGATGAATGTGAAGGGGAGCGTGGCGCTGAAGGACGTGGGGCTCGCCACGCCGGCACTGGGTGGTCCTGTGAAGGTGAACGGGACAGTTGCACTGTCGCCCAAGGCGGTTGCTGCGAAGCTGAACGCTGTACTCAGTGGTTCACCGATCAGGCTCGACGCGACCGTCGCCAACTACCTGACCATGATGCTGCCCGGCTCGGCGCGGCGTGGCCCGCGCACCAGAGTCGATTTCACGTTGACCTCGCCCGATCTCAATGTTGACAGGATCCTGCCGCCGCCCTCGGCTGAACAGAACGCGCAGACCGAGGAACCGGTGCCGTCCTCCGACAACCCACTCGTCCTGGCAGCGCCGCTGCCGGGGGTGGACGTGGACGGGGAGGTGCGGTGCGCGAAGGCGACCGTGAGCGGGATGACAGTCACGGACTTCGCGGTGGATATCCGTCATCGCAGCGATATTGGTGCGATGGGTGTTCGCGCGAACGCGTACGGGGGCAGGGTGCGACTGGATGTTGACGCGGACGTGCGGAACCACAAGGCGTTGAAGGTGGGGGTGGGGGTTGACGTGGACGGGGTCGAGGCGAACAACCTGCTGTCTTCGCTGAACGACCGGTTCACGGGTACCACACCGCTCATGCGCGCTCTTCGGCGGACCGACAACGTGCTGTACGGGCGCATGGACCTGCATGCCGATTTCAACGCGCGTGGCGGCACGACGCAGGAACTGCAGCGTTCGCTCAGCGGGACAGTGAAGGGGTCGGTGAAACAGGGGCGGATTGCCGCGTGTGGACTCGTGAACAGCTTCGCGGCCGTGGTGGAGAAGTTCTACAAGGTGCAGGACCTGTCGTTCAATTCGGTGGAGGGCAAGCTTGTGCTGCGCAACGGCGGGTTGGTGATCGATGACTTCCGGCTGTACTCACCGGTGGGGGACCTGGGTGTCAGCGGGACGGTGGGCTCGGACGGCAGCTATGACCTCGCCGTGTCCGACCGCCTGTCGAAAAGTGTCAGCGCGAAGCTGGTACAGGCGCAGAACAAGGGCAAGGACGCGGCGAAGGGCCTGCTGAAAGGGACCGCGCTGGCCGGGATTGCCGACCAGGCGCTTGACAAGGTGGGCATTCCGGTGGATCGTGACGGGCGCGTGACCGTCAATCTGGCGATCGCGGGTACCGTGGCCGAGCCGAAGGTGGCGCCGAAGGGGTTCGGGGCGGGCAGCAGCGGGGGGAGTTCGAAGCCGAAGAGCGCGAAGACGCAGGTGACCGAGGCGGTGTCGAAAGAGGTCGGGAGGCTGAAGGAGCAGGCGGCAGAAGTGGTGAAGGAGGAGGCGAAGAAGCTGGAGAAGGAGGCGACGAAGGAACTGGAGAAGGCGTTGGACAGCAAGAGCACCGAGGAAGTGAAGAAGCAGGCTGAGGACGCGAAGAAGAGCGCGAAGAAGGCGCTGAAGAAGCTGTTCTGACGGGGAATAGGGGCGAACGTGGACGACGGACCATCGCGGGTGCGGCAGCGTGTCGAGAGTGTGTTGGCGGATGTGGTTGCGCTGAGACATGACCTGCATCGTGTGCCGGAGATCGCCTGCAAAGAGGTGGAGACCTCGCGACGGGTCAGGAGTGAGCTGGCGAAGTTGCCGCTCGACGTGCTGGACCCGTTCCTCGAGACAGATGTGGTGGCACTGCTGCGCGGGGCGCACGATGGCCCCAATGTCACACTCCGGGCTGACATGGACGCGTTGCCTATCCACGAAGCGACTGATGTGGCGTACCGGTCGCAGAGACCGGGTATGATGCATGCCTGCGGGCATGACGGTCACACGGCGATGCTGGTGGGGGCGGCCCGGGTGCTATGCGGGCTTCGCGACAGGCTGCACGGGACTGTCCGGTTCGTGTTCCAGCCGGGCGAGGAAGGTGTGGCGACCGCCAGGGACCTGGTTGCCGCGGGGGCAATCGACGATCCGCTGCCGAAGTGTTGCGTTGCGCTGCATGCATGGCCGGGCATGCCCGTCGGGACGATTGGCTCGATGGCAGGACCTGCCCTGGCGGCCGCCGACTTCTACGGAATCACCGTCAAAGGCCGAGGCGGCCACGGGGCCATGCCGCACCTTGCGTGCAACCCGGTGCCGGTTGCGGCACGGATCGTCGGCGCGCTCGAAGGGATTCCGTCCGGCAGCATCGCGGCCACTACCCCGGTGGTTGTCAACACGTGTGTGCTCCATGCCGGATCGGCAAGCAACGTGGTGCCGGGCGAGGCCCTGATCGAGGGGACCGTACGGTACTTCGACGAGCAGCTCGCGCAGCGCCTTCCAGAGCTGATCAAGCGGGTTGCCGCTGGTATCTGCACGGCTGCGGGCGCCGAGTGCGACTGCGCGTATCGCTACGAGTACCCGCCGACAGTCAACAGCGAGGAAGTCGTGGAGACGGGCAGGGAGGTGGCCGTGGAGCAACTGGGTGCTGAGCGATGGGTACCACAGACCTTGCCGGTGATGGGGGCCGAGGACTTCGCCTATTTCCTCATGAAAGCGCCGGGAGCGATGTTCCGGCTCGGGATGGGTGAAACGGCCCCGCTGCACAATGCCCGGTTTGATTTCAGCGACGACGCGCTGGGCAGCGGGGTCCAGTTCCTGGCTGCCACGGCACTCCGAGTGCTTGGGCAGGCGGGGCACGCGTGACCGACCCCGGTATCTACACGTCGCATGTCGGCTACCTCCCCGAGTCTTCGAAGACTGCGATACTGAGCCCGCAGTTCGGCGCCGGGACACCGTTCGTGGTGCGCTCGGCCCAGGCGTTCGTCCCGGGTGGAACGCCTGTTGTATTCAGGGGTGAGACGACCGCGGCGCCCTGTGCGTGGGGTGAACACGCGGTTGCCGATTTCAGTGATCTTCGTGCAGCAGGCACCTACCAGGTGGCCATCGGTACGTACGGTGACGCCGTGCCCGTGGGCGAGCCTCGGTGTTCGTTCCAGTTCGCGGTCGCGCCGGATGTGTATGTCAAGACCATGCGCATGGCGTTCGACTATTTCCAGTGGCAGCGCTGTGGAGTTGCGGTGCCCGGGTACCACCCGGCATGCCATCTGGACGATGCGGTGATGCGCGACACGGGGGAGTACCGTGATACCACGGGTGGCTGGCACGATGCCGGTGACCTGCGGAAATGGCTCCAGTTCTCGCAGATGTACATCCATGCGATGCTCGAGCTGCACGAGCGGCTTGCACCGTCCTGGGCGACGCACGGAGTGGCGTGGGGAGATGTGCTCGACGAGGCTCGATGGGGGAACGACTACCAGTTGAAGATGCTTGACCCGAACACTGCTGAGGTGTACCACGACGTCGCCGGGGGGGTGCACGGCGACAACTCTGACTGCCGTTGGACCGACAACGTGGTGCAGAGTGGCGACGAGCGGCATATCGCGCGGGTGCCGGAAGGGCGGTACGGGCATCAGTGGTGGTTCGTGGCCGACCAGGCGCGGATGGCATGCGTGTGGCGGGACTGGGACGAAGGGTACGCGAAGAGGTGTCTTGATGCGGCGTTGTGCGCGCTCAACAACACGCCCGAAACCCCCGTGGGGCGGATCCACGAGGATGCGCTCGGGGTGCTTGCGTATCTGTACCTGTGCAGGGCTACCGGCAACGACGGCTATCGAGACCGGGCGCTCAGGTGTGCGCATGAGGTGTGCCGGTGCCAGGCTGTGGACTTCGAGCATGAGCAACGGACGGTGCGCGGGTATCTGTACGCCGACACGGCGCACAGTTCGTTTCACCGGGGGCATGCGGTGCCTGGTCTGCCGCTGTACGCGGTTGCCATGCTTGCCGAAGAACTCGGGAGCGGCACCGACTTTGCCGTGTTCCGTGCGTTCCTCGAGCGGTTCGTGGAAGGGTACGCCGGACCGATCACGGGCATCAACCCATTCGGTGTGATGCCGTGGGGACTGTATGTCAAGCCGCTGGCGGGCAAGGGGAGGGCCCATCCGCTGGCGGGGGAGCTGTCGTACCGGTATTTCAACTGGCGTGAGGCACGTTCGCCGGAGCGCGCGGCACAGGAGACGGAGACGTTCCAGCACGGGCACGCGTCGTGCCCTCTGAGCTACGCAGTGGGGCTGCTTGCGGCCGAACGGGTACTGGGCAGCGGGACCGCGCGCGCCGTTGCGCTGCGGCAGCTGGAGTGGGTGATGGGTGCGAACCCGCTGGCGGTATGCCTGATGAGCGGGGCAGGTGCGAATACCCCGATGGCGTTCTCGTCGTTTGTGGG
>CAZJJT010000375.1:0-5104 GCA_964546395.1 uncultured Fibrobacterota bacterium | reverse complement strand
CGCCCGTATCTGCGCGTCCTTGAGTATCAGCTCGGCTTCCTTCTGCGCATTCACCCGTCCCTCATCGCTCGCCCGCTGGGCCGACAGCAGTGTGTCGTTGAGCGTGCGCTCGATGCGGCTGTATTGGTCGAGTTTCTGCTCGGCGCTCTTGAGCTGCGTAGCCAGTTCGTTGTTCTGGCGGATGAGCGTTTCCACCTCGTCGGCCACCATGTTCAGAAAACTGTTGACCTGGTCCGGATCAAACCCCTTGAATGTCCTCCGGAACGGGTGCTTGCGAATGTCAAGCGGTGTGATACGCATGTAACGCTCCTTGACCGGCCCCACGGGGGCATCCCCGAGGTGTTTCCATTGTACAATATACTACGCGAGTTCCGCCGCCATTCCGCAACGGCAAAGGCCCGCATTCCGGAAACCGGAACGCGGGCCTTGACAGACGTAACTCGTCCAGTGCTACTTCTTCCCGGCCCGCTTCCCCTGCCTGCGCGCGCTGCGCGCCTCACTGATAATTCGGTAGGTATAGGAAATCGACAGACCGAACCTCCTGGCGATGGCCGCCACGCTCTTGCCCTCGCGGTAGAGCTTCAGGATGCTCCTGTCGCGCTGCGGGTTGCTCTCGACAATGGAAGCGATGCCGTACTTACGGCGAAGCTGGTGCACGGCCTGGCGCGTAATGCCGAACTCAGCGCCAATCGCCGCGTCACGCTTCAGCTTCCGCTGAAGCTTGATGAGCTCGCTCTTGGTTATGCGTGCCATATGCCGACACCTTTCGGGAATGAGTGACGTTCGCTGAAAGCAGCAGCCGGCCTGCGCGTCTGACAGAGCATTACGCCCGAACCCCGCGGCTCCGAGGCACCAATATACATTGCTCATTGACAAAGCAACAAGCCGCTGCGCGCGTTGCCTGCCTGCGCGCCATCAGGTATTTTTCATTTGTTGCTGTTGTGCGCGCGGCTCACGCGCAGTCACGCTTTCCCGCGGCCCACGAAGGCCGCACGGAATGGAGTCATGGCGAAAGAGGAAGGTATCGAGGTCGAAGCGGTCGTCGAGGAAACACTGCCCAACGCGTTTTTCCGTGTGAAGCTGACGAATGGGCACATGGTGCTCGCGCACGTGTCGGGCAAGATGCGTAAACACTACATCCGTATCCTCCCGGGCGATCAGGTGCGGGTCGAACTCTCGCCCTACGACCTGAACCGCGGCAGGATCGTCTACCGGTTCAAGTAGTCGCGCAGGCGGCCGCCGCGCTATCCCACCTGCAGCTGTGCCTGCGCGTCCACCGCGTCGCGGTTGATCAGTCGCAGTGATTCATGCATCCGTTCCGACACCTGCGACTGAGGCACCGCATCACGCATCGTCCGAAGCAGCTGGACGGTCATGCGCAGCGAGCGCACCAGGTCTCCCTCCGCGAACCCGTACCCTACCAGTTCGTTGAGCGTGCATCCCCCGGCCCACGCAATGACTGCCCCTGCGTAGGTCAGGTCGAGCTCCTCCACCGGTGCCGCTACACCATGGCGCATTTCCATGCGCCGCAGATCACGGATCACCTTGCCCGCCGAAGAGCTGAAACGCAACGCGATTCCCGGGCCTGTTGAGTCGCGGCGCTGGCGCCTGCTCTGGTCGGTCACGAGGCCGCACAACACCACGGCCAGCTGTGCCGGTGTGCAGTCGTTGAGCGTTCCGCGAAAGAACAGCTCGGCGGCCTGTATTTCGTAACCATTCACCTTGGCTGCCAGTGCGCCCTTCTCGGTCAACCGCGTGCCGTCCAGGAACCCCGACTCCTGCAGGAACCTGATACGGCTGCGGATCTGTGATTCCTCTTTCTGGTACGCCGAGGAGATCGCGAAGTGACCCGCACGGTAGTTGCGCAGGCTCTTGCGGAATATGTCGTAGCAGCCCTCGCCGAAGCGGCTGTACAGCGTGAGGATCGTGGAGTAGGAGGCGATGAAGCGGCTGTTGATCCGCTCGTTCTTCCCGAACAGGATCCGCTCGAGCTCCTTGGGGTTCGTGGCTTCGGGCACCAGTTGCGCGTATACGTACCCCACCGTATCCATCCCTCGCCGGCCCGCACGACCCGCAATCTGGTTGAACGTCCGGGTCATGAGGTACGCGAAGTCGACACCGTCGAACTTCTCCAGTTCGTCGATCACCACGGTCTTGGCCGGCATGTTGACGCCCAGCGCGAAGGTCTCGGTGCAGAACAGCAGCTTGATCAGTCCCTCGGTGAACAGCACCTCCACGATTTCCTTTGCAGCCGGGAGCATGCCGGCGTGGTGGTAGGCACTGCCGTTCTCCCACATCGCCCGCATCCGGCCAAGCCGTTCGTAGTCCTCGAGTCCGTACTGCGCAGCCAGGCGCTCCACGATTCCCACGATACGGTCACGTTCGCCCTGGTTCACGAGCGGCCGGCGCGCCTGGAACTCGGCATTGCGCTCGCACGCCCGGCGGCGGAAGCAGAAGTAGAGCACGGGCACACGCCCCTGATCCAGCACCATCCTGACCAGCCGTCCGCCGGGCCGCTGCATGCGCTGGAACCGCCGCTGCATCGACGGGTTGCGGCGGTACAGCCGCCGCACATCCTTGGGCCGAATGATCCCGTGGCGGGGCGAGAACAGCTCGTATCGCAATGGGACCGGGCGCTGATGCTCTTCGATCACCTCGAAACGCACGCCGCGCACCGAAGTCATCCATGCGGCCAGTTCATGCACATTCGGAACGGTAGCGCTCAGGCACACACACCCGATGTGCGGCGGCGCAAGTATGATGCACTCCTCCCAGACCGTGCCCCGCTCGACATCATCGAGATAGTGGATCTCGTCGAACACCACGTAGGCAACGTCCTCGAGCCGCGGCGAATCTTCGAGTATCAGGTTGCGGAATATCTCGGTAGTCATGATGAGCACCGGGGCACCCGGGTTCATGGTCACGTCGCCCGTGTGAATCCCGACCTGCTCTTCACCGAACCGCGCGCGGAAGTCGCGGAATTTCTGGTTGGAGAGGCTCTTGATAGGGGCCGTGTACACCACGCGGCTGCCCTTGTGCAGTGAGCGCTCGATGGCGTACTCGGCAATGAGCGTCTTGCCGCAACCGGTGGGAGCAGCCACGATCACCGAACGCCCGGCATCGATGGCCAGTACGGCCTTCTCCTGGAACTCGTCGAGCTGGTGTCCGAGGTACTCCATGGTGTCAGGCGAAGATCCAGAGACCGGTGGGCATCTCAGACATGGAACAGCGTACGCAGGCTCGCCCAGAACCCGTTGCGCAACTCCCGGGTCTCCTCACGCGATTTCTCGAAGAACACTTCAAGGGCCGCAAGCTCACCCCGGTCAAGCCACACGCCGCGGCAGGAGGGACAGATATCGATCATGATCTGCGAGCAGTAGCCGTGCTCACGGCGCTCCATGGCACGACCGCACTTGGGACAGACGCGCTCCGGCGCCGACTTCTGGTACGCCATCTCGATTGCGGCGATCGTGTCGGAAGGCATGTTCGCGATCGCCTCGCGGTAGTCGCGCCCGACAGTCTGCTCAATCCGCTCCAACTCGCCCGCGTCGAGCCACGTCCCGCCGCACGTGGGACACCGCTCAACCGTGACATCCGCCTCGTAGACCGTGGGACTGAGGGGAGACTTGTCTTTGGGACACTGCATGGTGTTCTCCTTGCCGCTCAGATCTTCCGCCCCGCCGAGTGCTGCTTGCCGAATATACTGACACTCACCTGTCGCTATCCGAAGCGGCTTTCCGACACACGAGTATTGGCTCCCCACACGCAATGCCATACCGCATGCGCTCTGACCCGACGAGAGTCTCGGCGTACTCGAGAACATCGATGACGGCACCGTTCTGCCCAAGTCTCATGGCGAAATCCGACCCATATGTACGAACGTGGTCAGACTGGCCATACGCATTCAGCCGCTTCTCAGGTGTCGTGGCAGCAGGGTCTTCGAAGGTCTGAGGCAACGAGTGTTCTATCGGGATCGTCACCACGGTCGCACCAGTCCGATTCGTCGCACGCACCAGTTCCCCAAGCGCCCCCACGTCGTCAGCCACGTGCTCCAGCACGTGGTTGCACAGAACGAGGTCGAAGACGCCCGTCCTGAATGGAAGGGCATGCAGGTCCACTCTCACGCGGACATCGCACCGCAACAGGTCGGCCGTGAAATACCGCATTCGATCACTGAAGAGGGGGTGCCTTGTGAGGCATTCTTCCGGAGCCAGATGCAGCACGCTTGCCGTACTCGCCATCGCACGGTGCCTCTCCGAAAGAAAGAGCCAAAGCATCCTGTGACGATTCTGCGATTCGCAGTAGGGACATACCCGGTTCTGGTCTGCGATGTCCCCTGGATCCCACAACAGGAATCGCCTGAATGACCAGCCGCAACAAGGGCAGTTGACGTTCCGCCCGTGCAACAACAGAGCGCGCACTATGTTACGCGCCTTCCGTGCGCTCCTCCTGATAGACCGTCCTGGGTGGTTCATCGAGACTGTGCTGCAAATAGGCAGTTCACCTCTTACTCCCGGCTTCCAACATTCTCCGCTCGAGTTCCTCAATACGCAGTTGCTGTCGTCGGATGGCCGCTACGAGCACAGGTACAAGGGCGTCATAGTTGAGGTGGCGATACCCCTCACCATCGATCGATACTGCTTCTGGAAGTACCTTCTCAACTTGACCCGCCAGGAGGCCAACCTGCCGGTCCGGCGGAAGCTTCACCCCATTCGGACCCTCCGAAGACGCCCACTCAAAATAGACTCCGTCCAAGCCTGTCAACACTGCTAAGGGATCTCCGATTGGCTCCACATGCCGCTTGAGGCGCTCGTCCGAATAGGGTGGTTCGGCGTAGTCGGTCATAAGTGTGTCGATGTGAACGCGTCCCATGATCCCGGTATACTGGGGGTCGAAAAGGCTCTGTATCACAGCCCCTGCCCACTGCCCGTCGACATACTTGCCAAGGGTGAACTTGTCGTTCCCGCCATAGGGATCGAACAGCATCACGTAGCTACGCGTACCTTGTGTGTTGCGCATCTCGAGCATGTCGGTTGTTGAGATCGCCTGCTCGCCAAACTCCGGCCTCACCTTGGTCCCCGAGATTGCCGCGGAGTCGCTCACG
>CAZJJT010000374.1:342-5119 GCA_964546395.1 uncultured Fibrobacterota bacterium | reverse complement strand
GTCCGAACTCTTCCCGGATTCCGCTCCGCTCTATGACCGCCTCAACCGCCGCACCGATCCCCGTGCCACGCGGCCTTGGGCGCGCTCCATCGTGGTGTGCATCCGCTGGTATGGCAGGTTCTACACAGAGAGTCCCTTGCCGCCCGGCATCGGGCGCAATTACCTGTTCGATCGCCGGCACAGGGATAACCCTGACAACGCCATGCCCCGGGCCATGAAAGAGGGGCTTCGTGCCCTCGGACTTCGGGTGAAGGCGGGCGGCGTACCCGAACGCTGGGCGGCTGTCAGGTCCGGCGTTGGGCAGTTCGGCCGAAACTGTTTCCTGTACGCGGGAGAGTACGGCTCGTGGGTGAACGTCGAATCGTTCGTCGTCGACGCCGAGATACCCCCCGACGAGCCGGACACCGCTTCGCCCTGTCCTCCAGGGTGCAACGCCTGTATCCGGTCGTGCCCGACAGGAGCCATCACCGCCCCCCTGTGCATGGAGTACGGCCGGTGCGTCGCGCACCTTACCTACGGCGCGCCCCACCCCGTCGCCCCGGAGCTATGGCAACGGATGGCACACTGGGTATACGGGTGCGACCAGTGCCAGCTGGTGTGTCCGCTCAATGCGGGGGTCTGGAAACAGCTCGTGCGTGCGACGTGGCTCGAACCAGTCCTTGCGCTGCTCCAGCCTCGTGCACTGGCAGATATGAGCGACGAGACATGTGCCGCACGCATCCAGCCCCTGTTCTGGTACATCCCTGCCGATGATGCCGAGCGGTGGCGCCGCAACGCGCGTCGTGCCCTGTCTGTCGCGCAGCCCTGAGCCCCTCGGTGGGCACGTGGCGGCGAGCTATTTTTCCTCTGGTACGGCGAAGCCCCTGGGGTGAAGGACGAATCCGTGACATACCTCCAGTTCGTGCGCAGTTTCACGAAGTTCCGCGCCATGACGCGCTCGTCTGCTCCTCGCTTCGAGATGCGCTGGGCGCAGCGTAAGCCGCAACTCACCGAGAATACCGGGGCCGCCGGCTTCGACCGCCACTACCTCTACCATACGGCCTGGGCCGCGCGGATCCTTGCACGAACCCGCCCCACCCGGCATGTGGACATCGGTTCGAGTGTCAGGTTCGTGTCGGTGGTGTCTGCATTCGTGCCGGTGTCGTTCTACGACTGCCGCCCCGTCGACATCGGTCTTGACAACCTTGAGACCGGCCGGGCGGATCTCCTTGCCCTGCCGTTCGAGGACCGCTCTCTGCAGTCGCTTTCCTGCATGCATGTGATCGAGCACGTGGGGCTGGGACGCTACGGTGACGCGCTTGACCCCGACGGAGACCTGAAGGCGGTGGCCGAACTCGTGCGAGTGCTCGCCCCGGGCGGAACGCTGCTGTGTGCAGTGCCGGTGGGCGTGCCGCGGCTGCAGTTCAACGCACACCGCATATACGGCCACGCACAGGTGCGCGACATGTTCGCGGGCCTGGTCCTTCGGCAGTGCGCGCTCGTGCCCACGCACGCCTCGGACGGCTCCCTTCTCATCGACCCGCCCGAGGAGCAGTTCGGCCGTGAGCGGTACGGTTGCGGCTGCTACTGGTTCGAGCGCCCCGGCCCGGGATCCACCGAACATGACTGAGGGTTCCCGGTCTGCCCTCGCCGGCCTGCATGTGCTGGTGTTCTCCAAGGACAGAGCCTGCCAGCTCGACGCCCTTCTGCGCAGTATCCGCGACCATCTCCGCGTCCCCCTCGCCGGCCTCAGCATTCTCTACCGTGCCAGCGATGAAGAGTATGCGAAGGCGTACCGTCTGCTCGCATCGCGCCGGGTGCTCGACCGCATCCAGTGGCTGCGCGAGGATTCGTTCCGTGAGGACCTGCTGCTGTACCTCGGGGCCCTGCCCGAGATGGGACTGCTCATGCCGCTGGTGGACGACGACCTGTTCCACCGTCCGTTCCACGATACCGATCTGCTCAACCAGTTCACTGAACGCCACCTGTTCATCAGCCTGCGTTGTTCGCGCCGCTACACGGCCAGCACGCCCCCGAACTTCCTGCGTACCGAGCCGTTCCTCGAGTGGCGGTGGAACTACGGAAGACGGCGGCGTCTCGTGTGGAACTATCCGTTCAGCATCGACGGCAATGTGTTTCATGTCAAGCAGTTCCGACGTGCCGCTGCGGCCCTGCCGTTCAGGGCGCCCAACTCACTCGAGGGGAAACTCCACACGTACCGACACTCCTGGTGGGTGAAACGGGTTCCGCTGGCCCTCGCACCTGCCGAATCGGTCCTGGTGAACATCCCCCAGAACCGCGTGCAAAGCGAAGGCGGGACGTGGCATGCGGGCCGCGACCCCGAGTGGTACAACCGGGCCTACCTCGCGGGAAAACGCATCGACACGCGCCCGCTCTATGCCATGGAGCCCACGGGAGTGCACACTGCCCACGAACTGACACTCGCCCCCTGCGAGGACCTGCCCGCGCGCAGCGCACCCGGGGAGGAAGGCTGACATGACGCCAAGCGTCACCATGGTCGGCGGGTACGAACCCGAATACCCCAGGGTGGATGTGATGATCCAGGGGTGCCGTGCCAACGGAGTGACCCTTGAACACGCACATGTGGAACCGGGCAACGGACGGCAAAGAAAGACGCGGCTGCGCCGCCTCCTGCGTACCCGCCCCATCACTACCGACTTCGCGCTGGTGCCCTCGTTCTGCCATCACGAAGTACGTGTGGTCCGGAGTTTTTTCGAGGGTCCCATCGTGTTCGATCCGCTCGTGTCGCGGTACATGACCAAGATCCTCGACTACCGTCGCGCCGGACGCTTCTCGGTCCATGCGCTTATCAACTATCTCGCCGACCGCACATCGCTGCGCACTGCCTCTTTCGTGCTTTCCGACACGCGTGCGCACAAGGAGTACTACTGTCGAGCGTACGGCGTCAGCCCCTCGAAGGTCGAGGCGCTCTACGTCGGATTCAACGCCGACGATTTTGCCCCTCGGCAGCATGCACATGGCCCGGCGGTCACCATCGGGTTCTACGGCAGCTTCATCCCGCTGCACGGGATTGACACGATCCTGCGTGCGGCCGATGTCCTGCGTGAGCGGCACGGTCTGCAGTTCGAACTGGCAGGGTCCGGCCACACCTTTCGTGAGATGGAACGGCTCAGCCGCCGGCTGCGACTGGGCAACGTGACGTTCTGCGGCCATGTCCCCTACCGTGACCTGTGTGCCACCATCAACCGCTGGGACATCTGCCTCGGCATCTTCGGTAGAACGCAGAAAACCAGTCTGGTCATCCCCAACAAGGTGTACCACTACACGGCGTGCGGCCGGCCCGTCATTACGCGCGATACACCGGCCATCCGTGAGGCGTTCACACCCGACGAAGACATCGTGCTCTGCGAAGAAGGGCCCGAGGCACTCGCCGCCGCGATCGTTCGCCTGGTGGAGAATCGGGCGTTTGCCGAACGGGTTGCCGACCAGGGCCGCCGCCTGGTGCACGAGCGGTATTCGCATAGTGCCATCGGTCGGCGCCTGGCGGAACTCCTTGAGGGGTGGTGGGAGTCGCACATCCCGGGTATGCCCGGATAGTCTGGGGGAGACAGGTGTCCATCACGGCGCGCGGCAGTGCGGAGAGCCTTGAGCGGCTGCAGACAGCTCTGTCGCAGCAGGACCGGGTGTGCTACACACGGTTCGGTGACGGGGAGGTGGTGGCAATGATGGCCAGGGACCATCGCAACTACCGCACCAGCCCTGAACTCGTGACCGAACTGCGCGACTCCTTCACCATCCATGAGCCTGGGTACCTGGTGGCGCTGTCGGTCAACCTGCCGCGCGAACGCGGTATGTCACGGGGCGTGTTCGCCCCCTATGCGTCGAACGATGACCTGGAGCGTTTCCTTCTCGAGGAGCGACTCGCACACCCAGGGCAGGTGTTCGATTCGCAGATCATGTTCCACTACCTCAGCGTGTTCAAGCCTGCCCTCATGTATGCGTTCCTGGAGCGCTGGGTGCGCCCCCGTCGGTACCTGTTCGTCGGATGCACACCTCCGCAGACCGTCGCCAAGCTGTATGGGCCCAACCTGCGCCACGTCGCGGTCCCTCCGCAGCATGCCTACGACACCATCAATGCCTGGTGGCCGAGGGTGCTCGAGCACCTGGATGATGTCGAAGTGGTCATCCCGTCGGCGGGTGCGGCAAGCAACGTGATCGGCAAGCGTCTCTGGCGGCTCGGAACACGCGTGCACTGCATCGACATCGGCTCAATCGTCGACGCCGTTGACGGCCGGCTGTCGCGGACGTGGATACGGCACGTCGGGCACCGCATCCAGCGCATTCTCCCGCGGGAGCACCGCGACCGTCGCCTGCACGTACGCCTGTGGCACGCATGGAAGGATCTGGCATACGCGGTGAGACTGTGCTACCGCAGGTAGGAGCACACACCCGTCTCGCGCCCCTCAGACCCCTCTGAGCAGACGGTAGTTGCGGTAGCCGCCAAGCTGTCGCCCCCCCATCAGGTGCTGCTCGATCCATGTCACGAGTCTGAACTTGAACTGCTCGTGTTTCTGCGGCACGGCTGACGTGCCCGTGTACTGCAGCTGGTCCTTCCAGTCGAACCGTTCGATCCAGGGCTTCATCACCGCCGGGTGTGTCCCCGTGTACCGCGGCACGGTTGCCAGACACCCGTAGTCCCAGTCGTTCTCGCTGCCCGGATACGCTTCGCGTGCCCATGTGCTTCCGCGGTGCGTGGTGGAGAACTCGCGATGCTTGCGGTACATCAGTCGCGGCGGGCGCACCCACCCGTAGTGGA
>CAZJJT010000374.1:0-332 GCA_964546395.1 uncultured Fibrobacterota bacterium | reverse complement strand
TCGTTGACCGATGAGCAGGTTCACTCGATTATAGACAATCACATCAAAAAGCTGAACCCGGGCCTAAAGATAGGTCAAATACGGGACAACGGCGGCTTCTACGAAGCTGAAATTCTCGATCAGAATAACACCGTAGTGGAACACCTCGGCGTTCACGCGTGCCACGTGCAGTTTCTCGCCGCTGCGGCGGAACGACTGTGCAGTCAGCCAGGACTCGATCCCCAAACCGTTGCGGACGATGCGAATCTCGTTCGGGTACCATCCGTGACTTCGGTGGCAGTGGTCGTAGTCGCCCCAGAAGTGACGGTACCGGAAGAGCAGCCCCTCCACCC
>CAZJJT010000373.1:0-5128 GCA_964546395.1 uncultured Fibrobacterota bacterium | reverse complement strand
CCAGTCGCGCGTTGCCCACCATCATGTCCCGCACAATCATCGTCATCTTCACGCACTCCGCCAGGAGCGCCTCGTCGGAGAGCGGCCGCCCCGCACCGCCGAAATGGTACGTGAATGTGCGCTTCATGAACCGCATCGCCCGCTCGAACTCCTCGTGATCGTACAGTCCGCGGTCGATGCGGCCGCGCACCGCCACCATGTCCACCGACACCGTCCCCATCCCCAGGTAATGGAGCATCAGGTTGCGCCGCACGTCCGAGCCGATTATCCCCATCGACACACTGCCCACCGACAGGTAGTTCTTCCCCCGCATCTCGGCCACCGCACACGCCGCGCGCGCGAACCGCACCAGCCGCTCCGCCACGTACGGGGCGATCGCACCCTTCTCGCTCTCCAGGTCCGGGTTGTAGATCGAGAATATCGGACGGCGCTTCTCGTCCATCGCCGCGCAGAACGCCTTGAGCCACACGGCGCCCGGACGGTCGGTCTGGTTGAGCCCGTAGGCCGCCTGCTGCCACTCCGAACTGCCGACCCCCATCACCGCCGACATCAGCTCGTCGCTGTACGCCCACGAACGGCTCACCCAGATATTGGCGCTCACGCCTTCCCGCGTGTAATGCTCCTGTGCCAGCGCGCCTGTGCGCGCCCCGTACACGATCTCGGGCGCCACCACGATCCGCGGCACAAGGCCGTCGTACAGCCGTACCTTCTCGTTCAGCAGATCGTACACACGGCCGACCATGGCCCAGGTGCCGGCCAGGTTGTCCTCGTACGCCCCGGTGCGGCCATCGGCCACAGGCGTTATCGCGATGGTCGGCACGTGGCCGGCCAGCTCCCGCTGGTGCACCGCGAAGCGGCGCCTGGCGGCGCCGCGCTTCTCGAAATCGGGCCTGTTCATACACGTACCTCCTTCTTTGAGGGCCTCTGTACCAGCACCGGCGGGATAACGGTCACCGCCGGCACCTCGTGTCCCGCAATCAGCGCCATGAGCGCATCCAGTGCCGCATTCCCCATGGCCGAGCAGTCCTGGCGCACCGAAGGCACCGGCATGCGCAGGAAATCCAGCAACGGATGATCGTCGAACGTAGCGAACTTCACCGTGTCGAGCAGCGACTCGTCGTGCTCACCGATCCACTCCAGCACACCCTCAAACAGCGGGAGGGCGGCGGCTATCACACCCTCCGGCCGCGAGCGCCGCCCGAACACGCGGGCCGCAAGACGGTAGCCGGTGCGGCGGTCGAACCCGCCGTCCAGCATGTTCTTCTCGTCCACCTCCAGCCGCATCTCGTTCAGCGCTTCGGCGAACCCGTACAGCCGCTCGCGGTGAGTCGACAGATGCGCCAGACCGCCGATATACGCCACCGTCTTCACGCCCTGTTTCAGCAGTTCGCGCGCCAGAAGGTACATCCCTCGGCGGTTGTCGCTCGTCACGCAGTGCGCATGCGGCCCTTCCACCACCCGGTCGATATGCACGACCGGAAGAGGCTTGCCCTCCTGCGTCTTCACGTCCAGCCCTTCGTGCGCCACGCTCGACACGATCAGCCCGTCCACCGCCTTCGCCCGCAGCGTCTCTATCGCCTCCCGCTCCTCTTCGGCGTTGTCGCTCGTGTTGGCCACTATCACGTGACAGCCGTGGCCCTGCGCCGCAAGTTCGATCTCGCGCGCCAGACGCGCAAAAAAAGCGGTCGTGATATCCGCCACCACCAGCCCGATTGTGCCTGTCCGACGGGTCCGCAATCCCCGCGCAAGCGTGTTCGGCGTGTACCCCAGCCTGCGCGCCGCCAGCGTGACTTTCCGCACCGACTCCGCACCGATACGGTACTTCGCGGCTTTGCCGCTCAGCACGAGACTGACTGTCGTGGTTGACAGGCCGGTGGCCTTGGCAATATCGGCGAGTGAGGGCACTCTCAGAATGCTCCGTGCGTTATGCGTATGGGGGCCTGCTGCTCGCCTCTCGGGCAACCAGCACCGCGCTATCCGCTGCGATCCCGACTCACCTGTCGGGATCTCCGCTACTATCGCTGGCCCAACGGCCCGGGCATTTCATGCCCTTTGTTGCTCTTTGCTAAATCGTTTTAGTATCTCCGCTTTGGAATATAACGCCTGTAGTAGGAGAGCGCAACAGGAACGCGGACGCAGCGAGGCAGCAGTCACGACGCACATGGGTACAACGTGGTTCTATCTTCCGATCCCTGTCTCCCCACGCCAAGGAGGCCCCATTGACTTCCGTCCGCATCGCTCCCGCCGCCCTGCTCGCCCTCGCGCTCTGCCTGCTCAACTGCGAGTGTTTCTCGATACCGCACCTGTTCTGGCCGAAGAAGGACCTCGCCGCCACCACGCTGACCGCCCCCGCGGTGCGCGGCACGATCCTCATCGCCTCGCGCGAAAGCGCGTTCAAGCAGGCCGTGGTCGAGCGCGTGGCCGACTCGCTTGCCGCCGACTCGTTCCAGGTCGACATCGTGGGGCTCGACACCACGCGCGATATCGACAGCGCTACGTTCGTGTCCTACCAGGCGGTAGTCCTGCTCAACACGTGCATGTCATGGGCGATGGATCGCCGGGTCAACGCCCTGCTCAAGCGCCTCCCCGATCACTCCCGGTTCGTCATCCTCACCACTTCCGCCGCTGCCTGCTGGATGCCTGCGGAGCGCCGGCGCGATTTCGATGCGGTCTGCGCGGCTTCCGAGGACGCGAAGGTGCAGCCGGTGGTGGATGAGATAGTGGAGTTGGTCAGACGGAAGACGAACGGGAATGCGCTCCCCTAGCTCAACATGACCTGTCCGCCGGTCACGGGGATTGCCTGACCGGTCTCGTATTCCTGGTCGTGCGCGTAGAGGATCGCCTTCGCCACGTCCGCGGGTGAGCACCCGCGCTTCATCGGCACCTTGTCAACGTAGAACTTCCTGACATCCGCGAGCTTCTTCGCCCCCGGCACCTTTCCCGCTTTCAAGTACTGCACGAACAACCCTTTTCTGGGGTCCGACCACAGCGGTCCCTCGAAATAGTTGCCCGGGCAGACCGCGTTCACCTTGATATTGTGCTCCACCAGCTCCATCGCGAACGACTGCACCAGCCCGATACTCCCGAACTTGCTCCCCGCGTACGCGAAATTGCGGTTGCTCCCCTGGAGGCCCGACTTCGAGTTCACCTGCACGATATCGCTCACCGCGTGCGGGTTGTACACGTGCTGCGTCTTCAGCGCCGGTGCCACCGCCTTGACGCACAGGAAGAACGCTGTGTAGTTGACTTTTGTCACGAAGTCGAACGCGGCCTCGTCCATCTCGTGGATCGCGCCCGCTTTCAGCACACCGGCGTTGCTCACGAATATGTCGATCCCCCCGAACGCCCGGAACGCCGCTCCCACCAGCCCCGCCAGCGACCGGCCGTCAGTCACGTCCGTGTGACAGTACACCGCGGTCTGCTCCCCGAACCGGTCGTTGAGCGCCGCACACGTTTCCACGCCCGCCGTGTCGTTCAGGTCGGCTATCACCACGTGCGCCCCTTCACCGGCAAGCTCCTCGGCTATCCCCCGGCCGAACCCCTGCGCACTCCCGGTCACCACCACGACGTGACCCGGGAGCCGTTTGTGCATCAGCTCTTCCTGCTCGGTCCCCACCGTATACGTCATCCCCTCAACCAGGCAGCGGTTGTACCGAAGCGCCTCGCGGCGCGTGCGCCCCACCGTAAACAGCCCCGCCCCCTCTACCGCGACGATATTCGGTATCGCCTGTGTCGTCCGTATCGACTCGGCAAGCGTCTCGGCCACCTGCTGCGCCGTCGTCTTCTTCGCAAATACCGCCACCGGCCGAAGGTTGTATTTCTCGGCAAGCTCCTGCAAACACCCCCGTCCCCGCGAGAACTCCAGCCCCTCTGCCGAATCGTCAAACGCCACAATCAGCGGCGCGCGCACGCCCCCCCGCTTGCCCATCAGCTCCGGGTTCGCGCAGGTCATGCGAATTGCGGCCGCCAGCTCTATCAGTCTGTTGTTGTCCATGGGAATCCTCTGAAGAGTCGTACACAGCATATAGGACACAGTACACAGTAGAGAAGCCGAGCGTGTTCTGTGTTCTATCTACTGTGTCCTACCTCCCTGCTTCAAAATCTCTTCTTCCCCCAGCTTCGCAAACGCCCCCATCTCCTCCGGTTTCACCACCCGGCACCCGCGGGCATCCACGAACCCCGCCTTCCCCTCAGCCCGCTGCGCCACGTGCGCCGCAAGGATACACGCCCCTTCCCAGCCGATCTGCGCAAGCTCTTCGTCGAACGCCACGCCGCCCCGTGCCGCCGGCACCATCGGCGCCATCCCCGGCGCGTTGTGCTCGGTCCCGAATGTGACGCAGAAGCCCTTCTCGCGCAGCACGCGCACGTAGTGTTTCAGATGCTCCAGCGTGTTGCGGGAAGGGATGAACTCCACCGCGTGGAACTGTCGCCGCCGCAACTCCTCGGCCAGCTTCCCCACGTCACTCTCGTACTCGCTCAGCCCCGCCTTGTCATCCGCCAGCACCGGGTAGCATGGTATCCCGCCCCCGTCGAGCACGATCCCGCTCACCTGGTCCACCGGCAGAAACGCCGACTGGTCTTCCGCCACGTAGGCCGGCGCGCCCGCTTTCAACAGCTTGCCGCGCACCTGGTTCTGCAGACGCACTTCATCCGAGAGGTCCACCACTGCCGAGCGGTCGCGGTAGATATCGCGCAGTATCGCCCGCTGCTCCTCTTCACTCCCGTACGTCTCCCGCACCGCATCCACAAGCGCCTTCGCCACGTGACGTTCCCGGACAGTGTTGCGCGCATACGCCGCCCGCACCCGGTTGTAGTCCAGCGATATCGGCACGGTCACGTCCGCCAGGTGGTCGACTACCTCAGATACCGCAGGCCGCCGAGGCACGTGGTGTACCTGCTCGGCGGCTCGGCCTCGCGTGAGTCGATCAGGACCGAGGCCTCGTGGAGCCGCAGCCTGAGCACCCGGACCGGCAAGCGGGTGGCCGCGTGGGTGCTGTCGTCGAACTGCCAGACGTTCGTCGAGGACGCCCGCATCGTGAGCGCGCTGCCCAGGGGCCGGGGGGTCGCCCTGATCAACGTGGGGATGACCCGGTTCAACATGGTCCACCTCCCGGCGAGCGTGCCCACG
>CAZJJT010000372.1:0-5130 GCA_964546395.1 uncultured Fibrobacterota bacterium | reverse complement strand
CTCGTGGCCTCCTGCCCAGGGGTCTGTCGTGGGTGGCTTGGCCGGTGGGTGTGCCTGGGCTGTGGCTGCCGGGGCAGCGGCATTGAGCGAATACGGGATACGGTCCTGCACGTACTGCAGCTGGTCGGCGGTTTTGACATGGAACTGCCCGTTCTGCACGAACACGCAGCTCTCGAGCACCACGCCCGGGATCTGCGAGCTGACCCCGTACACGCCGAACTTCACGTGCGCGTGGCGCAGGACTGCGCTGCGGCACTGCGGGCCGATCAGGATGCCGTTCCAGTCGAACGGGTTCGGGAGCTGGCCGGTGGAAGGTCCGTATTCGGTGTCGTGGACAGAGGTGAATACGACAGGGCTGTCGAGTGTGCCGCTCACCTCCAGGGCGCCTTCCACCCGAAGCCCGGTGAACGGCTTGAACATCAGCACCACGCCGGCGGGAACCGAGAGTGTCCTGCCTTCCGGCACGACGGCATCCTGCTCCACCACGTAGGGGTTGCCCGCGGGCTCAAAGGGGACTTCGTAGATGTCGCCGCCAATCAGCGTGCTGGCCGTGACACCGAGGGTGACGGAGCAGAGGATGGTGAAGGCGGTACGGGTGTGGCGCATGGTCGGAGAGGCCGGTGGCTGGAGAAAACTGGTCGTGAACATCGCGCCGCAAAATAGCATTCGTGTAGTTTACCCGGCAGACGAAACGGGCGGGAGGAGTCGGATGAAGACAGCATGCTCTTGTGTGACGGCGGTGGTGCTGGGTACCATCGTGGCTGCGTCGGCTTCCGCGGGAACCGGCGAGTCCTCACCGGCCAGGATAGGCGTGGTCGGCACGGTTCCGGTGTTCGGGGGGCTGAAGGCGACGATTGTCACTGACGGTGCGGGGAAGGCGCGGAAGGTCGGGGCGCTCAGCGTTGCCGTGGAGGTGGCGCCCGGTACGGTAGAAGCGTACGGGATCCGCTCGAAGGGGTCGTGGGGGAAGCTGAAGGTCGGTGAGGGCGAGCAGCTGTGGCTGGTGATGCGTGAGAACCGTGCGGCGCAGAAGCTGCACAGCGATATTCTGGCCGGTCGCGTGGGCAAAGCGAAGCGGTACGGGTTTTCGCCGCCCGCGGGCGGCGCCGGGAAGCAGGAGCGGGCGACGGTCACGGTGGTGTTCGCGGAAGCGCTGCTGGGTGGCCGGAGCGGAGTCGCAGTGGTTGACGGCAAGACCAAGGCGATGAGGAAGCTCGGAGACGTGGTGGGCTTCGAAGTGTCGCCCGGCATTTATGATGTGTACGTGGCGGGGACGGCGAAGCCGCGCACCAAGATCCGCCTTCGGCCGGGCGAACTGGCCTACGTTGTTGCAGGGGGAGATGCCCGGGCGCAGCGCGCGCTGGGCGATATCATGTACGAGAACGGCTCGCACGCCGCGGCCCTGGCCCGATACCGCCGCTCGCTGGCCATCGATTCCACACAGCGTGATCTCTACGAGCGCTACGCGGAACTGGCACGCAGGGCGGGGCCGCGCAAGGAAGCGATTGCCGCGCACCAGCGGCTGATAGCCGCAGGCATGGCGGACGGCGCCGTGTATCAGGCGCTTGGAGACCTGCTGCTGAAGAGCAAGCGCACGGCGGAAGCTCAGGCGATGTACGAGAAGGCGATGAATGTGGCGGGTGAGGATGCGGCGGTGCTGGCAGGGCTGGGTGATGCGAAGTTGAAGGCCGGTGACGTGAGGGGTGCGGTGTTCGCGTACCAGCGTGCGGTGTACCTGGCGCCGGACTCGGCGCGATACTACAAGGCGTGCGGCGAGTTGCTCCTGCGGACCGGCGACAGTGCGCAGGCGGTGGAGATGTACCGCCACTTCTTTGCGCGGGGCGGGCTCAGCAGTGAAGCCGCGTATGTGGCGGGGGCCTACCACTGCGGGTACGGGCGGTACGAGGACGCCGTGCGGTACCTGGAGAAGGTGAAGGACAAGCGGGCGGGCCAGATGGACTACCTGCTGCAGCTGGGAGAAGCGTATTACGGGCTGGGCATGTACGACAAGGCTTCGCTGAAGCTTCGGGATGCAGCCAACAAGTACACTCGTCACGCGCAGTGGCCGACCGCCGTGGAGATGCTCATTTCGAGTTACATGCACCAGCACGCACTTGACAAGGCCGAGTACTGGGTGAAGAAGTACGTGCAGATGGGCAGGAAGGGCAGCCCTGAGGTCGCCTACTACCGGGCGTTCCTCTCGGAGCGATCGTCACCTTCGACTGCGCGGGCGCTCTACGAGAAGAACACGTCCGCCTATCCCTCCGACCACCGCAACCACCTTCGCCTGGGCCTGCTGTACGCCGCGGACCCGTCCACGAAGGGCCGTGCGGTTGCGGCGCTCAAAAAAGCCGTGTCGCTGGCGGACTCGATACCCGAGGTGTGGCTGGAGGCCTCGCGGGGATACCGGCAGTTGGGACGGCCGGACGACGAGATGGCGGCGCTGCGCATATTTGTGGCCTCGCAGCCGCAGCACCCGGAGGCCAACGCGCGTATCGGGGAGCTTGCGTTGACAAAGGGGAAGACGGAGGAGGCGATCGAGCGGCTGGAGACGGCCGCGATGAGCGGGGAGGGGGACCCGCACATGCTGGCGGCGCTCGCGAGGGGCTATGTGCGTTCGGGCCGGACGAAGGAAGCGATTGAGACGCTGGAGCAGGCAAAGCGGGAAGCGCCGGATGATGTCGACGTGCGGCGGCAACTGGTCGACTTGTACCAGGGCAGCGGGCAGCAGGAAAAAGCGCTCGTGGAGCTGAGGGGCCTGCTGGAGGTGCGTCGGGACAACGCCACGCTGATGACCTACGCGGAGCGCGCCTGTGCGGCAGGCAAGTACGGCGATGCGGTCGAAGCGGTCGAGGATATTCGCGCCACCGAGCCGGAGAACGTGGCTGCGCTCATGCTGCTGGGTAAGGCGTTGCGGGCACTCGACCGGCTTGAGGAAGCGGTGGAGGCATACAAGGAAGTGTCGTACATCGACGCCTCGAACGTGGCCGCGCTGTACGAACGCGCCGAAACGCACTTCGACAACAGCCAGCCGCACTGGGCCGAGACGTTCTACCGGCGCGCGTTGGAGCGGGACCCGAGGTTCGCGCGCGCGGAGCTGGGTCTGGCGCGCGTGGCTCGGCTGCGGGGCAACATGGCAGGGTACCGCTCGCACCTGGCGAAGGCGGTGAAGATGGACCCGCGGGATGCGCAGATTGCACAGGAGCGGGCCAGTGCAGGAATGTAGGCCGCCGCGCGACCTTCTGTCGGGCCTTGAGCTGTTCTATGACGCGGCCTCGTCGGTGCCGCAGCAGCACGACAGCGCCGAGGTGGCGTTCTTTGCGGGCTTGGTTCCGGCGGGGACGCGGCTGCGTGTGCTGGATATCGGGTGCGCCGAGGGGGCGCTGTCGGTGGCAGTCGCGCGTGCGGGTCATGACGTGACCGCGGCGGACCTCTCGCCCCGGTTTCTCGAGCAGACAGCCGAGCGTGCGGGGCGGGAAGGCGTTGAGGTGCGCACCGTGGTGCTCAATGTCGAGGAGCCGGGGGACTCGCTGGCCGGCGAGACGTTCGATGTTGTGATGATGATGGATGTGCTGGAGCACCTGAAGGCGCCGGCGGTAGGGCTGCGGACCGTGCGTGGTCTTCTGGCGCCGGAAGGTACTGCATTCATCCATACGCCCAACTGCTGTGCCCTGAGCAGGTTCCTGCATTACCTGGTGCACCCGCACCGCCGGTTCGACTACTACCAGCCGCGGTGGCTCGGTGATCTGCACCTCGAAGTGTTCGACCAGATGACGCTGGAGAAGACGCTCAACTTCGTCGGACTCCGGCTCACACGCGTCATACCGACCGTGTTGACTCCGCCGTTTCTCAACCGGTTTGGCCGCTGGCGGCGGCTGTCACGCTGGCTCGCCCGTCGCTTTCCGCACCTGGCCGACACGCTGCTGTTCGCCTGCAGCCCTGCTGAGCCGGTGGATATCGACCAGGCGATCGCCTACTGGGCAGACTCCTCGCACCGGGCGACACACACGTGAGCGGGATCGACTGGGTCATCATTGCCGTCTATCTGCTCGCCACGATGGGGATTGGGGCATTCTTCGCGCGCCGGGCCGGCGGCAGTATCGACGACTACTTCCTGGCCGGCCGCAGCCTTCCCTGGTGGATCGCCGGCACCTCAATCGTGGCAACGACATTCGCCTCCGACACCCCGCTCGCGGTCTCGGGCCTGGTGCGCAGCGGCGGTATCTATGCGAACTGGTTCTGGTGGTGCCTGGTGATGTCGGGGGTGCTGTCGGTGGTGTTCTACTCGCGGTTGTGGCGACGCGCCGGCCTTCTCACCGACATCGCGTTTGTCGAGATGCGCTACAGCGGCAGGGGCGCGGCAGCGTTGCGCGGGTTCATGGCCGTGTACTCAGGGATTCTGCGCAACTGCATCATCATGGGCTGGGTGATGCTTGCCATGGCCAAACTGGGGGAAGTCGTGTTTGCGTTTCCGCCCACGGTGGTGATCGGGACGTGTGCTGTATCGAGCAAGGTCGCGATGCTGGCGGTGCTCATGGTAGTTGCGGCGGTCTACACGGTTCTGTCGGGCATGTGGGGGGTAGTGGTGACCGACCTGGTGCAGTTCGGCATTGCCGTGGTCGGTTCATTCGCGCTTGCGGCGATTGTGCTGTGCCGCCTCGGCGGACCGGCTTCGATGGTCGCCCGGGTGCGGGCCGCACCGGGAGTGGGTCCACAGGTGTTCGCGTACGTGCCCGATCTCGCTTCGGCGGGCAAACTGGCGGTGTTCACGTTTGCCGTGTACGTCTCGGTGCAGTGGTGGGCGACAACGCCCGCGGGGGAGTACGCCAACCAGCGCGTGCTCGCGGCGAAGGACGAGCGCAACGCGATGCTCGCCATGCTGTGGGGGCAGTTCTGCCACTACGTGGTGCGAACGTGGCCGTGGGTCGTAGTCGGGCTTGCCTCACTGGTGTTCTTTCCCCTGAGTGCGGGTGAGGATCCGGAGATGGCCTACCCGAAGATGGTGATGGCGTTTCTGCCGAGCGGGTTGCGCGGCCTGATGGTGGTTTCGTTTGTGGCGGCGTTCATGAGCACCATCGACACACACCTCAACTGGGGCGCGTCCTACCTGGTGAACGACCTGTACCGTCG
>CAZJJT010000371.1:0-5170 GCA_964546395.1 uncultured Fibrobacterota bacterium | reverse complement strand
CTCGAGAACATGTCCTCGCTCACGGTAGAGGTAGAGATACTCCCTGAAGACGACGTTGTGCTCGACAAGGCGTTCAGCTACCCCAACCCCATGCGCATGGGGGAGGGCACCCGCTTCTTCTACCACGCGCCCTACTCAGCGTGGTACCCGGCCCCGACCGTGGTGCTGAAGATATACACGATGTCGGGAAAGCTGCTGCGGACGGTCCGGCAGGTATCGAACGGATGGTGGTGGGACGGGACCGACCAGTTCGGCAACAAGCTGGGGCCGAACGTGTACCTGTGGCAGATGAGTGTGGCGGGCGGCCGCAACGACGATGATGTCAGGAGTCCGATCCGCAAGCTGGTGGTTCATCCGCCTCGCTGAACCCCGCCCCCGGCACTTCCCGAAGCATGCTGCGCAGTGTCGACAGCAGCTCGTCGAGCCCCTGACCGGTTACTGACGAGAGCGCGACCCATCCCGGAGGCGCCGTGTGGCCCTCTGCAAGCAGATCTGTCTTGCTCAGCACGAAGCAGATCGGCTTGGCGGCCAGCACTTCACTGTACGCACGCAGCTCCGACACCAGCACGTCCGCATCCCCCCGGGGATCCTGGCTGGTACTCTCCACCATCACTGCCAACACGCGCGTGCGCTCTATGTGCCGCAGGAACCGTATGCCGAGCCCTTTGCCCTTATGTGAGTCCTCGATGAGCCCCGGGATATCCGCGACCACCATCGAATCGAAGCTCTCGGCAAACGCCACGATCCCCAGGTGCGGTTCGGTCGTGGTAAACGGGTAGTCGGCGATGGCGGGGCGCGCGCGCGATATCCGGCTGAGCAGTGTCGACTTGCCCGCGTTGGGGCGTCCTACCAGCCCGACATCCGCCAGCACTTTCAGGGTGAGCCGTAGCTTGAGGCACTGCCCGGCCTGCCCGTGCTCGGCGCCTTGCGGGGACGGATTCTTGCGCGAGACCAGGTCTGCGTTGCCCCGTCCGCCCCATCCCCCGCGCGCTACCACAAACGTTCTGCCGTCATGGACGCAGTCGTGGAGGAGGGTCTCTGTCGCGGTATCGTAGACCATCGTTCCGAGCGGCACGTCGATTGTCACGTCCTCGGCGCTCCGGCCCGTCCAGTTGGAGCCCTTGCCGTGGGCACCGCGCTCGGCCCGGTAGTGGCGGCGGTAGGAACAATCCTGCAGCGTGTGCAGCTGCGAGGAGCCGCGGATGACAATGTGTCCACCTCGTCCACCGCTGCCACCGGTGGCGCGACCTTTGGGACGGCTGCGCGTACGCTCGTATGCACAACACCCGTTGCCGCCGTCACCCGCCTGGACCTCAATGACTGTCTCGTCGATGAACATGGGGCCGTGCCTGTCTGGGGGCGGTGGGCGGCAGGCGACAGGGGCTGCCCGGTGCGGTCAGCTCGATGAAGCGGTTCCTGTCGACCCGGAAGTGCTCTTCGGGGAGGAGTCCGAAGAGGATGACGAGGAGCTTGACGACGGGGAACTGTCGGAAGTTGCGCTCTTCTCCGCCTTGGCCTTGTCCTTGTACGACTGCGAGCGGTAGTCGGTGATGTAGAACCCGCTGCCCTTGAACAGAAACCCGGCTCCGCCCGACAGCAGCCTGTGCACCTTCCCGCCACACCCCTCCACGATGCAGCTGCTCAGCGGCTCAGCCGTGATGCTCTGGAACTGCTCGAACACCTTCCCGCACTTCTCGCATTCATACTCGTATGTCGGCATACTCTGCATCACCCTGTTGGCACCAGTACCACGCAGTTCGTACGAACACCTGAAAATACTCCCACACAGGCGTGCATATCAATCGACCGCAATGCCATGCAGATCGTACTCATCGGCCCGTTCGATGCGCACGTCGGCAAACGTCCCGGGACGATGGGTCCCGGCGTGCACGTATACCACGCCGTCCACTTCCGGCGCGTCCCACTCGCTTCGCCCCTCCAGAACGCCGTGGTGCTGCTCGGAAGGGGATTCGAGCAGCACCGGGACGGTGGTGCCCACACGCCCGAGGCAGATCGAATGACTGATTTCGCGCTGTACGGCCATGAACTCCTCGCAGCGCCGCTGGGCGGTGGCTGCACGCGGACGCGGGTGCAGCGATGCGGCTGCAGTCCCCTCTTCGGGCGAGAACGCGAACACGCCGGCACGGTCAATACGCGCCCACTCAAGGAACGCGAGCAACTCGCGAAACTCCCGCTCGCCCTCGCCAGGGAATCCCACGATAAACGAACTGCGCAGCGCGGACCGCGGCGCGCGCAGGCGGATACGTTCCACCACCGCACGCAGGGCACGGCCGCGGGGGACACGACGCATGCCGCGCAACACCTGGTCCGACACGTGCTGCAGGGGCACGTCGAGGTACGAGCAGACACGGGGTTCGGTGTCGACAAGGGCGAGCAGCTCGTCGGTGATGTCGGCGGGGTGCAGGTACATCAGCCTGAGCCACGGCACACGGGTATCGTGCAGCAGGCGCTCCACGAGCGGTGCAAGCGATTCGCCCCGCTCGCGGCCCCACGCCGAGGTGTCCTGCGAAACCAGCACGCATTCGCGCGCTCCCTGCTCTTCGAGCCACCGTACCTCATCGCGTATGTCCACGTACCGACGGCTGCGCAACGGGCCGCGTATCGAGGGGATCGCGCAGAATGAACAGCCCCGCGAACACCCTTCGGCAATCTTGACATACTGCGAAGCAGGGGGCGTGGTGAGCAGGCGCCGCGGCGGCTGAACGGGACTGCCGAATACCGCGCTCACTTCATCACGCCACGTGTGGACCCCGAACCAGTGGTCGACCTCGGGCAGCGCACGCGCAGCTTCATCACGGTAGCGTTGGGCGAAGCACCCGCACACGGCAAGGAGACGGCAGGATCCTTCACGGCGGAAGTGCGCCAGCTGCAGAATCGTGTTGATCGCTTCACGTCGTGCTTCCTCGATGAACGCGCACGTGTTCACCAGGATCGCTTCTGCGTCTGCATAGTTCTCGACAATCGTGTGGCCGGCGGCCTGCAGCCATCCGACGATATGCTCGCCATCGACCTGGTTCTTGCTGCACCCGAGATTGCAGAGCGCGATATTCATGGTACCGCAGAAAGTGGAAAGGAGGTGTCAGACAAACAGGGCCCTGCCGTACAGCGGCAGGGCCCGAAGATGCTGCTTCGCCCAAGGCGAGGTTGCTACCAGTCGCTACCCCAGTCGTCACCACCCCAATCGCCGCTCGAGCCCGAATTGCCGCCCTCGGTGCCTGTCGCTGCACCTGTGCCGGTACCGGTGCCCGTGCTGGTTGACGTGCTCGTCGAGGTGCTTGTGGTGGTGGAACTCTCTGTGGTGCCGGTGGACGCCGGCGTCTCTGTCGCGGTGGTGGTCGTCGTGGTGCTGCTCGACCCCCAGTCACTCGTGCCCGTCTCGGTGCCGGTGGTCGTGGAGCTGGTGCTGTAGTCGCTGGTGCCGCTCGTCGTCGTACTCGAAGAGCCGCCCCAGTCACTCGTGGTGCTGCTCGAACCGTAGGAGCTGCTCTCGCTCCCGTAGCTCGAGCCGTAGTCGGACGTCGCCGGGGCGCTTCCGCCCAGACCGTACGACTCGATGCCGACGTTATCGTTGGACCGATTGTCCACCCAGAAATCGAAGCCTTCGGGCACCAGCACGTTCTCGCCGAACGAGCGTGCCGGGGTCACACCGTAGAACCCACCGATACGCACGCGGTAGTAGGTGCCCGGAAGTTCAGGAGTGGGATTCTCCACCTGTGCGACATACGCCGGCCACCCGCGTCCCTGCAGCTTGGCGACCACGTCATCGGCCAGCTGCTGCGAGCCCACGCACGACACCTGCACAACAAACCGCCCGTCCTCCGCAAACTCCACATCCATTGGCGGCGGGGTCACGGGTTCGGCAGCGGGCTGCTCCTCCTGGAAGAACTCGTCAAAGACATCACTGGTGTCTTTGGCGGAATCGGTAGCCATCGATGTCTCCTGAGGCACCTGTTCGGTCTTCTTCTTGCCACACCCGGTTGCCAGTATCGCGACCGCAAGAGAAAGGCACAAGAACCTGCTCAGCGACATCATACCCCCCTTTTCTAAGAGGATGAGGTGTGTGTTCGTGAAGGTATGGAACCACAACGCACAGAACACCCGATCTCTACTGTTAGTAACAATTTACAATACTCCCACGCAAAAAGCCACTATTTCCGCTCAGCATTTCAGAGCCCATCCGGTACTCCTTTCAGAAGCTCCCTGGCCTCTGTGCCCTGCGGCGTGTGGGCGTAGTCCTCCGCGAGCCGCTTGTATACCCGGAATGCTCCACGTATGTCACCTTTGCGAATCAGCTCAGCCGCTTCACGCGCCAGCCCCGCGGCATCCTCGATCGCCTGCGTGTTCTTTGCCGCGCCTCGCTTCTCCGGCCGGCTGCGCGCCGCGGCCCCGAACACGTATGCCCCGTAGCTCAGCTCGAGACAGACCGGCTCTGCACCCTCGTACGTGTTGCAGATCTCACGATGGTCGAACACGACGTTGCCGCCCTCGTGACGGTACCGGGCGCTGATTGCCACAGCCGGCGTGTCGTTGAGCGACAGCTGCAGCAGTGAAGGCAGAACGCACGCATCCATGTCCGCGTAGCCGAACGTGTACTCCGCGTGCACGCTTCTGAGCGGTGGCGGCACGGCTTCATCGATGGCGTAGGTGCGGTGGCGCCGGTCGATGCTCAGGCGGTTGAGCAGGTTCTCCACCGTGTCTACCACGGCCTCGAGCTTCACCAGCCAGGTCTCGCTCACGTGAGTGCCCAGGTCCTGGTAGGAGTAGCAGAACCGCTGTTCGCGCGGCGCAAGTGCGATCGAGACCGCGTGCGGTACGCCTTCCACCGCGCTCATCGATGCTTCCGTCTGGCTCTTGAGCAGCTCGAAGGTGTCTGTGTCGCGGAAGCGTACGAGGGACCGCAGCACGACTTCGATCATCTCCGCCGGGTTGAGGATGCCGCTCACCAGTTCGCGTGTGTCAAGCGTGTACGACTCGTTGGCCAGCTCAAAGACGAACTGCCCCGGCTGCAGCATCGCTTCCTCGAACGTCGGCTTCTCCAGTCCCTGGGCCGCCAGCGCAGCGACAATGCGCTCCGCCATGGTGCCGCTCACCTCAACCGGCACCCGGTAGCGCCGCGGCATACAGGAGCGGGCCAGCTGCACCGGCGAGC
>CAZJJT010000370.1:0-5173 GCA_964546395.1 uncultured Fibrobacterota bacterium | reverse complement strand
GTACCGCCCTGAACGGTTCCATCACCGTGGAAGCGAGTTCACCGGCCTCCTGAGCCAGCGCCCGCTCCGTCTCGATGAACGGCACGTTGCCCAGCAGTGGCGCATCCAGCAGCTTCTCGGCTTCCCCGGGGTCTTTCACGGTCTGATCCAGGTACTCCAGCGCGAACGCCAGGCCGATACCCAGAAGCAGGCCCAGCAGCAGGCCGATCAGGATATCGGCGGGGCTGCGCTCCGAGCGGGGCGCCCGGGGAAGAAGGGCGAGTTCGAACACACGCAGGTCGGACTCCTGGGAGTCCCGGGCAATCTTGGCCTGCTCGTACTCGCGCCGCAGCAGCTTCAGTGTCTCCTCCAGCAGCGTCGATTCGCGCTGCAGCGTGACGTAGCGCTGCTCGAGAGACGGCAGTTGAGCCAGCTCCGTTCCCATGCTCTTCACCAGGTTCTCCTGCGCCTGTCTGCGGGTTTCCAGAGCGGCATGGTGGATAGTGAGCTTCACCAGCTCTTCCAGCAGCGACTGGCGGACCGGGTTCTTGACGAACGTCGTCTGGCGGGCAACGCGGTCCTGGAGATCACTTTCCATGGCTTTCCTGAGTGTGTCGATCTGCTGCCGTACCATCCGCACGCGGTAGTGCTCGGGGCTGTACTCGGCGGAGAGCGTGCTCAGTTGCAGTTCCAGGTCTGCCAGCCGGCTCTGGTAGGCATTGTCGTACGTCATCGACTGCACCACATCGACTTCCTGCTGACTGATATTCGTGCGGAGGGCACCCAGACGCTCCCTGACCTCCAGCAGCTCCAGGCGTGTCTGCTGCAGCGCGACCTCCATCGCCGACACCCGCTCCACGGTCAGGCTGGTCTCATCGGACAGCTGCACCATGCCGTTGGATTCCTTGAAGCTCCGCAGTGCGTCCTCGCTGCGCTTCAGGTCGGTGTTCTGGCGGTCTATCTGACTCTCGAGCTTGAGGATGAGCCGCGTGTGCTCCTGCCCGTTGACGTCGCGGCGGTACTCCAGGTAGGTGCGGCACAACTCGTTCACCACGTCCCGTGCCACACCGGGGTCGGGATGGCGGTAGGTGAGTTCTATGAGGTCGTTGGCCTGTCCGTTGGTCTCCCCCCGCTGCACAGTCAGACCCGCAAGCACCATGTCGGGACTCACCGCGCCATCGAGTTTCTCGCTCAGCAGGCTCATGACCGCCCGCGAACGGAGCAGTTCAAGGTGCGTGGTGAGCAGACGCTCGCGGCTGATCCAGTTCTGCCATGCGCCGACGTAGTCGCTGGTGAGTTCCTGGTAGCCGGGTGCGAACAGCAGGCGGGCATGCGCGACATAGTACCGCGGCGCAGCAACGTACATGGCCGTGGCAAGCAGCACGGCAAGCACCGCTGTTGCACCGATCACTCCCTTCCGTCGTGCCACTACGGCGAGGTAGCGGTAGATGTCAAAGGCCTCTTCCTCGTCGTGTTCCCCTGCGGCTGCGGTCTGTGCCGGCAGCGGCCGGCTGCGCAGGTCGGCTGACACTGCGTGCGGCATGTCCGGTGCGCGCGGCGCAGCAGGCTCCGAAGCGTCTGGGGTCCGCTGCGGTGGAACGGCCGCAGATTCACCGGCGGCGTTCATCTTGCGGATGATGTCGCTGAGACTCAGTTTCCTTCCTTCTCGCCCCGGCATCAACGGTGCTCCCCCAGGTCATCGAGGACCAGTCCGATGTCGTCACCAGTTACCTCGGTGGCTTCCCGTGCCATGCCTTGCATCAGAGCCAGAGTGCAGACCCGGTTGATCTCGCGCGGTATACCCGAAGCCCCGCGGAATATCCGCTCGTAGGCCTCCTCCGCAAACACCCCATCACAGTCGCGGCCTGCTACACGAAGGCGGTGCTGGACATAGCGCACGGTGTTGCTGTAGTCGAGGTTGTTGAGATGGAACCGCAGGAATATGCGCTGGTCTATCTGCTTGAGCCGCCTGATTGTTTCCCGCAACTCAGGCTGGCCGGCAAGGATGACCGTGAGCAGCGGGTCGGGCGAAGAGAAGTTGGTCAGCGTACGCAGCTGCGCGAGCGTGTCCTGGCTCATCTGCTGCGCCTCGTCAAACACCACCACCGCATGGCGTTTCTCGCGGTAGGTCAGCTCCTCGAGACGTGCCCGGAGGTGTTCCACCAGGAGGTATCGGTCGCCCCTTCCCGCGTGCTCCTCCCGCTCCGCGCATGGACCAAGTCGTACCACCATGTCGTACAGCACATCGTCAAACGGAACGTCGGAGTTGTCGAACTGGAGAACCGCGTATCGCTGCGAGGGGAGTGAACCGCACAGCACGGCCCGGATCATCGTTTTGCCCGAGCCAATCTCACCCGTCAGCAGCCCCATGCTCATTGCACGGTCACTCACCACGTAGCGCATCCGGTCGAGCGCTTCCCGATGGTCTTCGCTCTCGAAGAAGAACCTGGGGTCACACCGCTCTTCGAACGGTTGCTCCCGGAGGTGCCAGTAGGTCGCGTAGTCCATAGGCCGCAGAACCGGACCCGGCAGCATGGCCCCGGCCCGGGTCTAGAGGCCGCCGACTCTGTCGGAGTTGAGAATGATGATCAGCGTGATGTTGATAATGCCAAGGATGGTCGAAATAAGCCCCCAGGGCATGGCGAAGCCGTCGGGGACATACAACGTGTCTCCGGGGTACAGTATCCAGCGCGTGTTGTCGCGCCGGACATCATTGCCCCAGAATTCGCGCATCGGAATCGTGACCACCGTGCCGTCCGCGCGGATAATCTTGATCCGCCGCTTCATCTTCCTGCTCAGCCCGCCAACCATCGCCAACGCCTTCATCACGTCAATCGGTTCGTAAATCTGGTACACGCCCGGCTTGCGCACGCCGCCGATCGCGAATATCGTGTTGGCATAGTAGGCCTCGATGCCCACCGAGACTACCGGATTGTTGATGTAGGCGACGAGTTTGCCCTGCAGCAGCTTGACCAGTTCCTCGCACGTGAGCGAGGCCACGTCGATCTCGCCCACCACCGGGTAGTTGATCCGCCCGTCAGGCCGGATCTTGTGCTGACCCGAGAACTCGGGGTGCTCGGCGACCGTGATACGTATGACGTCGCCCGCCTTCAGCACGTACTCTTCGGTCTGCGCACTTGCGGTCTGGTGAGCGGCTGCACACAGCAGCACAACGCCCCCCAGTGCCCGCCACCATGAATTCATGAGGCGTCCCAGACGCTGGTTGTGTTTGTTGACAACCTCCAATAATACGATCCAACACACCGCAGATTCAAGGGGTTGCAGAATCCAGCGGTCTCCGTTGTTCTCACGGGGCCCCGGCAGCGCCCGCTTCTCCCGGTAGCGGTGTCTCCTCCACGGGGGCAGGTTCAGGCGGTTCGGATGCGGGTGGCTGCGCCGGTTCAGAAACGGGCGCCACGGGCGGCTCCGGCACCTCAATCGGAAGCACAGGCGCCTGGGGGACAGGCTCCGGTTCGACAGCAGGCTTCGGTTTCGGCGTCTCAGGCGGCTGCTGCGGGGGCTTAACCACCGGCTTCGGCGCGGGCCGTGGCGCTGGCGCGGCAGGACGCGCAGCTGCAGGCTGGGCAGCGGGCGCCGGCGGTGGAGCGGCCGGGCGCCTCGGGCGCGGTGACGGGGCCGGTGGAACAGTGCGGACCAGCCGGCGCGGCTGCGGCGGCGGGGTCGGTACTGTGTCCACTCGCGTCTCGGCGCTGTCTTCGCCACCAGTCTCCGTTGTGTCGACGGTGGTCTCTGGTTCGGGCGGCACCGGTGTTTCGGCAGCAGGGGCAGGCCCGGTCGGCACGGTAAGCTCCCAGGCGCCGCCGGAACGAACAAACCGTACGCTGACTCGCGTGCCTGTCGCAAGCAGGATGATCAGCAGGGCGAGGCAGAGCCCGAGGGCTGCAGCCACGGCCGCACCCCACGGTGTGCGCAGGAGCCGGAGCGGTACCCCGGGGGACCGTGCCCCCGTCCTGCCCGCGCGTCGGCCTGCGCTGTACTCGCGCTGCAGATGCAGTTCGAGGTGCTCGAGAAACCGCTCCTCGGCTGCTCCGCCAGGCTCAGCGGTGCTCTCCGGCAGCCGTATGTCGGGCGCAAGCCGGGCAAGCTGTTCGGAGAACCAGGTATCAGGCACGACCTCGGACGGTGCACTGCCGAAGCCAGTGTAGAGCTTCGAGGCCAGCTCGAGTGTCTGTGTCCCAGCCTGTTCGGACGGGATTCCGCTGTCTATCAACGCGGCATGCACACGTTCCAGCAGCGAGCCAAACAGCGTCAGAAACGCGGTCGGGTCTCCCTGTCGGGCCAGTGCGACCAGCACATCGGAGGGTTCTGGTATCCTGCTCATCAATCGCGCAAAGATACATACGTGGCTCAACCTTCCAGGGCGACTGTTGTTGGAGGTGCGCCCGCAAAGGTATTTTGGCGCGGTTGCCTGCACTTTCTCAGTCTGCAGCGGGCGTATGGAGTGCCCGGCTATGCCACGCACCATGCTTTCCACCGATCGGCAGTGGATGGAACAGGCCCTGGCGCTTGCCAGGAGGGCCAAGGGCCGAACGGCGCCCAACCCGGCCGTGGGCGCGGTGGTAGTGCGGGGGGGGGTTGCTGTCGGGCGGGGGATGACCGCGCCGGCGGGCGGTCCGCATGCTGAGCGCCGGGCACTTGCCCGTGCCGGTGCGCGGGCTTCGGGAGCGACGCTGTACGTTACGCTCGAGCCGTGCTGTCACACGGGCCGGACACCGCCGTGTACCGACGCCATCATCGCCGCCCGGATCGCCCGAGTGGTCGTGGCTGTTCGCGATCCCAACCCGCTGGTCGCAGGCAAGGGCCTGCGCGTGCTCCGTCGGGAAGGTATCGAGGTACATCTGGGCGTGTGCGCCGCTGAGGCAGCCCGACTCAACGAGGACTTCTTCTGGTGGGTCACGAAGCGCTCGCCGTGGGTCACGCTGAAGCTCGCCCTCACCCTCGACGGCCGGATTGCCGACCGGTGCGGTTTCTCGCAGTGGATCACGACCGCGACCTCACGCACGCTGGTCCACGAACTCCGCACGACCCACACAATGGTTGCGGTCGGACGCGCCACGGCAATGAAGGATGATCCGATGCTTACGGTGCGGCATGTCGGGGGACGTACGCCCGTGCGCGTGGTGTTCAGCCGCAGGGGGAGATACGTGCTCTGGCCGCCGTACACCCGCCGCCC
>CAZJJT010000369.1:0-5178 GCA_964546395.1 uncultured Fibrobacterota bacterium | reverse complement strand
GAAACCGGCGTCGCCGTAGGCCGCACGAAGTGCGTTGCTGCAGATGACCGTGCGGATCGCATGCCAGCGACGGATTGCCTTGGCCCAGACTGCGTTGCCGGCCTGGCCATCGTAGTTGATGATCTGCCACTGCGGCGAGTTTGCGGTGGAATCCGCCTTGCACATGGCCTGCGCAGCCTGGGTCGACTGGAACGACCAGTTCCATATCTCGTTGCCTACTTCGATGTAGATGCGCACGTTGGGGTTGAGGGGCGGGTACACCGGATCCGCCTGTTCTGTGGTGTACGGCTGGTCGCCATCTGAGCCGTACCGCAGGAGGTTGGCGAGGTTGGTGAAGTACTGGCTGTTTGCCTTGATCGGCGTACACACGTAGATGTCTCTGCCGGTCTCGTTGCACAGCATGACGAAGTACTCCCAGTTCTCTTGTCCACTTGGCCCGGTGAATTTCATGTGATTGGGCTTCGTGCGCTCACTCCAGTCCTCTTCCGACGTGCGGTTGGCGCCGCCGAGGTACCGCAGAGCAGTGTACTGACGCTGGATCACCTCTTTCATGGGGCGGTACACGACCTCGTCGGTGTCGTGATACAGGGAGTCGCCCTGGGCAATCGGGCGGATGAAATCGATGTCGGTGATACCGGTTCCCATGCTCTGCCCGTCACGGCTCGTCTGCTCGAATGAGAACATCATGCGCGAACCGGACGCGTCCATCTCGGCCGTCGTGGTGTTCGTGGCAGCATCGTAGCCGGCGCCGGCCGGGAGCGTGTTGCCGTGCACGGTGCTGCCCACCCTGAAGCTCACGCCAGAGCAGCACGTGCGTCGCACCTGGGCCCGACCCCTGAACCGCACCAGATAGGTGCCCCGCAACTCCAGGTCCTCGCCGTCCATTTCGCCCAGCACGAACTCGACGCTGTCACGGGTCGGCCATCCGTCGGCGTCAGTGCTGTCCGCGTACCGTCCCCACCGCTTCGCCTTCACGTGGTCCGCCCAGAGGTACGGGTCCCACGAAGCGACGTTGAGCGCCTGTGCCGCCACCGGGTCAATCACCTCCTGCGGCGTGTTGTGACTCTGCCACAGCACGCGACACGTGGCCGGGCCGGACAGGTCACGGTATTCCACCTGGAAATCATACGTCTCGCCGGCAGTCAGTGACTGGGGCGCACTGGCAAACGAACCGGCAGCGTCCCAACTGTCGATTATGGTAGTCCACGCCCCCGCACCTTCGGCCTTGATGCGGACCCGCACGCCTTCATCGGCGATGGCCACGATGATGTAGTCCTCCGTAAACCGGGCAATCAGCTGTCCGGTCCATCGTACTGAGAAGTTGTCGCGCGGGAATGTCCGGTACGGCCCGTAGGTGGACCCGCCGACAGGAAGCAGTGTGCCCCAGTCGAAATCGATCCGGACATCGCGACGCACATATCGCGGACTGCCCGACAGATCGGCATTGGCGAAGTACTCACCAACCATGCCGTTTGCCGTGTACCCTCCCCCGACAGCGTCGGGCCCATTCGCAGACGACACGACAGATACCGCCAGCAGGGCTGCGGCTGCACGCCAGAGTCCAGTCACTCGCACGAACATGCTTCCCCCCCCAGGAATGCGTTCCGGAATACACACCACGCCGACACCCGCGGGCGCGGATACCTTACAGAGTACTATACCACTGCGTCGTCCGCTGTGTGCGACTATTTTAGTCGGTATTGTGTGTATACTGATTCATTGATTCATCCCTCGGAGCAGCAGCATGGCGGGACAAGCGGCGGGAACGGAGTTGGGTCGTGCCCGTGCATTCCTTCGCGACACGGCCGAGCGGTGTCAACGCAGATGCCAGCCGGAGATGCCGGGAGTGCGCACGCTCAGCAGGCGTGCCGACGTGTCCTACTCCACCATGCTCAGGGCTGCACATTCGTTGGTGTCCGAGGGGTGCCTCGAGATCGTCCACGGCCGCCGGATGCGGGTGGCAGGAGTACGCACGGTGCGGGAGGAGTCCCCCGAACCCGCTCAGCCGTGGCGAGCACTCGAGCAGCGCATCCGCCAGGATGTGCTCACCGGGGAGTTCCGGACAGGTGAGCCCCTCCCGCGTCGCAAGGAGCTGCGCCTCCGCTACGGCGCCACCAGTCACAGTACACGGAAGGCTATCGACTCCCTCGTCAGGGAGGGCACGCTGCATTGCTGCGGTCGTGCACTGTGGGGCGCAACGCCAGTGCGTCGCGGCGAACCGGAGGGTACCATCGTTTACATCGTGCGTACTCGGGGTGGCGGGCTGCCCATGGTGTTCGCCTCGCGCTCTTCGGAGACTGCCCAGGCGCTCGACGAGGAGTGCGCACGACGGGGGGTGAGACTGAGTCTGTCGTTCTGCCACTCTGTTGGCCAGCGACAGGTGTTTGACGACGGCTGGCTGGATCGTTCACGGCAGAGCGTGACGAAGCAGGGGGTCCTGGGGTTCATTGTCGACAGCAGCAGTGTCTACCGGCAACTCGATGAGCTGGTACCGGCGTTGTGTCGGTTCCGTCTGCCGGTGTCGGTGATCATGGACAGCCCGCCGTCACGCGAACCAGCGAGCGCGGTTGGTGATCTGCCCCCGCGTGCCCGTGTTGCCCTGGTGCGAGCACTCATGGACCGCGAGGCTGGGCGGGCGGTGGGCAGCTACCTTCTGTCCAGAGGCCACCGCCGCATCGCCTACCTCGGGGTACCACCTTCGACTTCCTGGTCAGCGGACCGGGCAGACGGGCTGGTCGAGGCAGTGGAGCGCTCGGGGATGCATGCCGAGGTCGTCCCGTTCTACGTACAGCACGAGGGTATCCTGCACCCCCGGGAGTTCGACCGGCGACTGAGGGACTCGGTGGGTCACGCCATGGCCGGAATACTTCAGCAGGCAGCGGGGGCATCCGCGTACAACGAGACGGCGTTCCTCCGCAGGTTCAGAGCATCCTCGCTTGACTACCAGTCGCTGATGTCACGAGCCCCGCTATGGTCGATCCCAGGCTTCGAGCCAACCGCTCGCCTGGCTCTTGAGCGACGCGATATCACGGCATGGGTATGTGCCAACGAAGGCATGGCGTTGCTTGCGAGCGACTACCTTGTCGCCAATGGCGTGCGTGTTCCCGATGACTTGTCGGTGGTCGGCATCGACGACGTTCGGGAGACGTTGACACGTCGATTGACCATGTACAGCTTCAGGCCGCATGCGGCAATCGGTGCGGCGGTGAACAGCATTCTCCACCCTCACCTGTTGGGACCCGGGCACGAAGGGGTGCGCGAGATCTGTATTGAAGGCGCACTCCGTGAGCGGGAGAGTGCGGCGAGCGTGCCGGGTCGATAGGAACGGCGGTGAGCTGTCGATCCGTGCCCTGACCCATGTTCTAGCCGACCATCGGGGCGGCCGGGCCGCGATGTGCGCGGTATCCACCGGGGTGACTTCGCCACCGCGCATCCGCTGCTGCTGCCAGCGACAGAAACGGATCCTTCGTGTCGGCCAGATGCGTGTCCATCAGGGCGCGGTGCGCGGCCAGTGCCGCCTCGGATGCGGGGTCGCGTGCACGCGTGGTCTGCTCGCCGGGGTCTTCGGCGCAGGTGTAGAGTTCCTCGCCGCAGTCCTCGATGTACCGGGTGTACTTATGTGTAGCGGTCCGGATCATCCGGCCGGGAGACACGGTGAACCCCCATTCCGTGTGCCATTCGGAGGCGACATGCTCGTGCGGCGTGCCGCCGGCACACGCGGTGGCCCACGGCACGAGTGTGCGCCCCCAGAGCCCTTCGGGGGCAGCTGCGCCGGCAACATCGCAGAGTGTCGGCAGCAGGTCCATGAGTGAGACCAGGGCGGAGCGCTGCACGCGACCGGGCTGGGCGACACGGGGACCCGACACGATGAAGGGTACCCGCGTGGTCTCGTCGTAGAAACTCACCTGCTTGGTCACCATCCCGTGCCCCGCCATCCCGTCGCCGTGGTCGGCGGTGAACACGACCAGCGTGTTGGCGGCATCCTGGTGTGACTCCAGCGCCTGCAGGATACGCCCGACATTGGTGTCGAGCATGTGGACATAGTGGTAGTAGGCGGCGAGGTAGTGCCGGAAGTTCTCATCCGTCCACTCGCCGGTTTGTGCCTGACGGTTGTGCGAGCAGCAGATGTAGCGCACAGGAAGGGGGCGGTTGACAAAGTCGACACTGCTGAAGTTGTCGGGCAGCGGCGGGAGGGTTCCGGGCACGGCTGCGTCGGCATGGGCGCCCTGGTTCGCGCCAATCCAGTTGCAGATGTCGTGCGGGTTGTTGAGGTCGGCAACGCACACGAACGGGCGGCGGTGGCGCTGGTACAGGAACTCGACGGTCCTCAGTGTGGTGTACTCATCCTGCCTGCTGTCGTAGTGGGTCGGCCAGGTGTCGGTGGCAGCCGCGGGAAGTTCCTGTATCTCGGCACAGTCGAACCCGCGCAGCGCGCCTGCATCATGGCGCTTGCCGAAATGAACCGCGCGGTAGCCCGCTGCGGCGAGGAGTGTTCCGAGTGTGGGAACGGTGTCGGGCACCGGGGTGACCGGGGAGTTGCGGCCGTTGGAGAGCACGCCGGTCTGGTGCGGCCAGAGCCCCGTCCAGAACGACGCGCGTGCGGGTTGACAGAGCGGGCACGCGGTGAAGCAGTTGTCGAAGGCGACTCCGCGGGCGGCAAGGCGGTCGATGTTCGGTGTGCGGGCATGGTGGTTGCCGTAGACCGGCAGCGCCTTGTGCGAGAGCTGGTCGGCGATAATAACGAGGATATTGGGTTGGGCAGCCATGCAGCCGCTAAGATACACGGATGCATGGTGCCGGGAGTGTGCGATTCGGGCGTGTTGGCGCTACCTGGCGAGAACAGGCACGCGAGGCCCGGCCTGCCGCACATAGCGCAGTAGTGCGAGCGGCTACGTCAGGAAATCATACAGCACGCTTCCGTTTGCGTCTGCCGGCGCGGGGATGCCCCAGGCCGCCGCAAGCGTCGGGGCAACGCTGGTGATGAGTGTCGGCCGCTCACGGCGGTACCCACGCTTGACTCCCGGTCCGCTGAGTACGAAGTAGGAGTCGTCGGAGTGCGAGCCCGTGTTGAGCCGCGGCCAGTCCCAGGTGCCGGTCTGCTCACGCGTGTGGCTTTCCCAGAAAGCCTTCTTGTCAATGGTGGCATCGCTCGCCCCGCTCGTCCGCCATGTGACCCGC
>CAZJJT010000368.1:0-5186 GCA_964546395.1 uncultured Fibrobacterota bacterium | reverse complement strand
CCACACCGCCCATGATGACGATCATAATCGGCTCGATCACCGATGTCAGCGCGTCCACGGCCGCGTCCACTTCCTCTTCGTAGAACTGGGCAACCTTGGCAAGCATCTCCGCCAACCCGCCCGTCTTCTCGCCCACCGACACCATGTGAATTACCATCGGCGGAAACACCCCTGTCTCGCGCAGCGGCTCGGCGATGGTCAGACCGCCCGTGATCCGCTCCACCGTCCGCATCAGCCCCTTCTCCAACAGCGCATTCCCGGCGGTCTTCGCCGTGATCTGCAGCGCGTCCACGATCGTGATCCCGCTGTTGAGAAGCGTCGAGAGCGTCTGCGAGAACCGGCTGACCGCACTCTTGCGCTCCAGATCGCCAAGGATCGGAATCTTGAGACGGAGCGTGTCGATCTGCAGACGTCCCGCAGGCGTCTTGTAGTACTGCAGAAAGGCAACGATACACAGGACCACGAGCACGATTATGTGCACGAAGTACTTGGTGAGGAACTTCGACAGGTTGAGCACAATTGCCGTGGGCGTCGGCAACGACCCACCGAAATCGATAAACATCTGCGCGAATGTCGGCACCACCATCGTAAGCATCGCCACGGTCGCGCCGACCGCCACCACCGCCACAATCACCGGGTAGGTCATGGCACCCTTGATCTTGCGGCGCAGGGCCTCGGATTTCTCGAGGTACTCCGCGAGGCGCCCCAGTATTTCGTCAAGGTTACCGGACGCCTCGCCCGCGGCGACGAGGTTGACGTAGAGACGGTTGAACACCTTCGCGTGTTTGCTCATGGCATCGGCCAGGGTGGTACCGCCCTGGATGTCCATCGAAACCTTCTGGATGATCTTGCCGAACTCCTTGTTTTCGGCCTGCGCCCCGAGCACGTCAAGACACTGTACCAGCGAGAGCCCTGCCGCGGTCATCGCCGAGAACTGGCGTGTGAACCGACTGATGTCCGTAAGCTTGATGCTGCTGCCGAAGCTCAGGTTGAGCGACATGGGCTTGGCCTTGATCGTCAGGGCCCGGATCTTGCGCCGTCGCAACAGCGTTCCGACTTCGTCCTTGCTGCCGGCGTTGATCTCTCCGGACACCTGCTGTCCGGTCCCAGTCACTCCCACGTACTGAAACACTGCCATGCGCGTCAGCTCCCGATAAGTTTCTCAAGCGCTTCCGGATTCGGGCTGCGCTTGAGCGCATCGACCTTGGTGATACGCCTACGGAAATAGAGGTTGGCGAGGTCCTGGTTCATGGTCTGCATCCCGTGCTGCTGACCGATTTCGAGCATGCCCGTAATCTGGTGGATCTTGTCGTCACGGATCATGGAAGAGATGCCCGGAGTGCACACCAATATCTCGCACGCCATCACGCGCCCACCCCCCACCTGCGAGAGCAGTGCCTGGCTGACCACGCCCTGCAGCACCATTGACAGCTGCATCCGGACCGTGTCCTTCTCCTCCGCCGGAAACACGTCAATGACACGACTGATGGTCTGCGCGGCGGAGTTGGTGTGCAGTGTCCCGAATGTCAGGTGGCCCGTCTCGGAGATGGTCAGTGCCGCACGTATCGTTTCCAGGTCACGCATCTCGCCAATGAGCACGATATCCGGGTCCTGGCGCAGGGCCACGCGCAGCGCGGCAGTAAACGAGTCAGTGTCCTGGTAGACCTCGCGCTGACTGACCATACACTTCTTGTGCGGATGCACGAACTCGATGGGGTCCTCAATCGTCAGGATATGGTCCTCGCGCTCGGAGTTGATCTTGTCGACCATCGCCGCCAGCGTCGTGCTCTTCCCCGAACCGGTCGGCCCTGTTACCAGCACCAGCCCGTTGGGCTTCTGTGTGAAATCATTCACCACTTTTGGAAGACCGAGTTCCTCAACCGTCTTGATCCGCGTAGGGATGACACGAAGCGCCACAGACGCCGTGCCGCGCTGCTGGTAGACGTTCGTGCGGAACCGGGCGAGGTTCTGCACACCGAACGAGAAGTCCACCTCTTTCTTCTGTTCGAACACTTTCCGCTGGTGCTCATTCATGATGCTGTAGGCCAGCTTCAGCACGTCATCGGCGCTCAGCTTGTCGGCGGTAAACGGGACGAGCCGTCCGTCCACACGATACATGGGCGGCAAGCCGACGGTGAGGTGCAGATCGGATGCTAGCCGATCCACCATGGTCTTGAGCATATCGGAGACAGTCTGCATTGACGCACGATCCCTTCTGGATGTGAACCAGAGAAATATACTACCCCTTTGTGCCTTAGTATGCCGTTGCGCCGCGCTCCATGCAAGTCCTACGTTTTGAGTATTTTAGGCACTGGAGGGAGCATCCGGATGGAACGACTACTGGTGTGTGCGGTGGTAGTTGCACTGGCAGCGACTGGTGCGTACGGACGGGGACGGCGGAGCGAACGGGAAGCGCAGCCACTTCCGGCAGACACGGTGGGTGCCGTTCCGGACAGCGCACCGCCTGTCGCCCCCCCACAGTCGGGTGTTGTGGCCACATTTCTCGACACGCTGAACCGCGGCAGGGAAACGCGTCTCGCCGAAGCCGACCTTCAGCCGCCGGCTGCAGCAGCGACAGAGCCGTCCGCGACTCCCGCGCCCGCGGGGCGTCCGGCCTCACGCGCGAGCGCGGGGGCTCCACCGATGAGGATCCAGTGCATGGCCTCGACCCAGGCAGATGCAGCCCAGGAAGCCCGTGCAGTGCTGGCCGCGAAGGTGTCATACCCGGTGATCGTTCTGTTCAACCCGCCGTACTACAAGCTCCTGGTCGGGGAGTTCAGTGACCGTACTGAAGCAGAGCGGGCGTTGTACGATGTCAAGGGCCTGGGATACCCGGATGCCTGGATTGTCAAGGGCCTGACGGTGGAGGAGTAGTGGCGCGAGCCGCTGTTCTGATGCCGAACTGGATCGGCGACTTCGTCATGGCTTTGTCGGTGGCTCTGCGCGCTCCCTGGGCAGCGAAGGACGAGGGAGCAACGTTGCTGGTTCCCGAGGGGCTGACGGACCTGGCTGGCATGCTGTGTGACATCGCCGCGGTCCCTGTGGACCGTACCAGCGCCCGCGGGTGGGTACGGGGTATCGGACGGGTTCGGCACGCGGCATTTGACCGGGCGTATATCCTGCCGCACTCATTCTCGTCTGCGCTGTTCGCATGGGCCGCGGGCGTTCCGCATCGCAGGGGTGTGGCTCGCGACGGTCGGCGAGTACTCCTCAACGACGCGCTCCCGCGGTCACTGCGCGATCACTCGGCACATCTCACGCGCGAGTATGCCGCGGTCCTGGAGACCGAGTGGTCTGCGCCCGAAGAGTGGCGGGGGATACCGGTGCCGCCCGATGCCACACGCGGAGGGCGTGTCGTTCTGTGCCCCGGCGCTCAGTACGGACCGGCGAAGCAGTGGCCGTGGTTCGCGGAACTCGCCTCGTTTCTTCCTGACGAGCGGATCGTCGTGCTCGGCGGGCCAGGCGACCGGGCCGCCGGTGAAAACATACGGAGCCGAGCCGTCGCGCGAGTGGAGAACCTGGCGGGACACACGTCGCTCTGCGACGCGGCCGGCATACTTGCCGCCGCCCGCTGCGTGGTGTCCAATGATTCGGGCCTGATGCACCTGGCGGGCATACTCGGTACGCCCGTTGTGGGGATCTTCGGGTCGACGAGCCCGGGGTGGACCCGGCCGCTGGGCCCGCGCTCGGTCGTGGTCTGTCGGGAGGAGCCCTGCTCTCCCTGCATGGACCGCCAGTGCCGATTCGGGCACTACGACTGCCTTCGACGCATTACCCCGGAGCAGGTTGCGGAGGCGATCACGACTGCCTGCGCTGCTGCGCCGCAGACAGGTGGGCCCTGAGTGCGCATCGTCCATGTTGCCACCGGACCGTCGATGCGGGGCGGGGAGCGCCAGGTGAAGTTGCTGCACGAGGGGCTGTGCGCGGTGGGAGTCGACAGCACACTGGTATGCCGCCGCGGCAGTGCGCTGCACACCGAACTCCGCAGTGCAGTGGCGGTGCAGTGGCGCGGGCCGCTGGACCCGGTCGGCCTGCTGCGACTATACCGGACCATTGCCCGCGCGCGGCCCTCGCTGGTTCATTGCCACGATTCGCACGCATTGAGCCACGGAGCACTGGTGGCCGCGGCTCTGGGCCTGCCGCTGGTCGCGACGCGGCGCGTGGTGTTCGCGCCCTCGCGCGGGCCGTTCACCTGTTGGAAGTACCGGCGATGCGAGGCCGTGATCGCCATCTCGGATGCGGTGCGGAAGCAGTGTGGACTACTCGTGGACCTGGCTCGCTGCCACGTGGTCCACAGTGCCGTCCCGGTAGGCACGGATGAGCCTGACCGGCAGGCGTCGCGGCAGATGCTCTGTCTTGCTCCGGACGCATACGTTGTGGGGAGCGTGGGCCATTTCACTGGCGAGAAGCAACTCGACCTGATCGCGGCGGTGGCCCGCGGCGTCGCCGCGGCAGAACCCGGTATCGTCATCGCCTGCGTGGGGCCTTCCATGCACACCCCCGAGCAGTTGCCGGGGAACCTGGTGATGGCCGGACCGGTGGAGGCGGCGTCCCGCTACTACGCCGCGTTCGACGCGTACCTGTCGGCATCACGGGCCGAGGGACTGGGCACCGCACTCGTGGACGCGGTGGTGCGCGACATCCCTGCGATGGCGACCGATGCGGGCGGCACGCGGGACATTTTCCCGGAGGGATGGCCGCTGCGCAGCGTGTCTGACGCGGCCGGACTGATACAGGATGTCATCGAGGCGTACCGTGATCGGGGTGCGGCTGCCTGCCGGGCACGGGAAGCGGGCGAGCGGGCGCGGGAGTTGTTCTCGCCGTCACGAATGGTCGTACTGACGCAGGAAGTGTACCGGAACGTACTGGCGGGTCACGCACAGGAACGGGGCATGTCGACATGAAGATCAGCGGGTTCTCGTTCGCGCGCAACGCGCAGAAGCTCTACTACCCGGTGGCGGAATCGGTGAAGTCGATCCTTCCGATCTGCGACGAGTTCGTGATAGCAATCGGGAAGGGAGACGAAGACGACCGCACGCGGGAGGAGGTCGCTGCGATAGGCGACCCGCGCGTACGCATCATCGATACCGAGTGGATCGACCGCGAGAAGCTCAAGGGCCGGATCCACGCGCAGCAGACCAACATCGCCCTGCGCGAATGCACCGGCGACTGGTGCTTCTACGTGC
>CAZJJT010000367.1:0-5199 GCA_964546395.1 uncultured Fibrobacterota bacterium | reverse complement strand
GAGTGCCAGTTGCCGGCGTGGGCCATGGCCTGAATCCGCCAGATGCTTGACACATGGCCGGGAATCGGCGATATTCAGGGCTTGGACTCCATGGATCACTGTTTGACCTTTGATGGAGGCATGGCGCCATGCGTTACAGTGAGGCAGGAAGGGGCCGGGTCTTCGTGGCACGACTCGAGCACGGGGAAATTGTGCATGAGGTGATCCAGGATTTCTGTCTACACAGGGGAGTCAATGCGGCGAGAGTGACTATCATCGGCGGCGCCGACACGGGGAGCCAGTTGGTGGTTGGCCCGAAACGCGGGGGGGAGATGCCGCCCGATCCCATGGTGCGCACGCTTACCGGCGTACACGAGATGGCCGGTGTGGGAACCATCTTTCCCAATCAGGAAGGGGAGCCTCAGCTCCACATGCACGTTGCCTGCGGCAGGGACCGCAACACCGTCTGCGGCTGCGTACGCGCCGGGGTCAGGGTGTGGCAGATAGCCGAAGTACTCATCGAGGAGTTCACGGACTCCTCGGCGGGACGTCTGGCGGACAAGAAGACGGGGTTTGCGCTGCTGCACCCCTGAGATGGCAACGAGTTGTTTGCGGCAAACGAGGAGTACATGGAGGGGTGGGCGGGAGTCAGTGCCTGCGTGGCCGGGCGCTGCTCGCCCGCACGGTTACCGCCCCCGTTGGCTCGTACCATTCGCCCATCCCTCGACGCTCACGGCGAGGGCGGGGGAACAGCAGGTGGGTGAGGATGGCGCTTGCCAGGCCGCTTACGTTAAAATTGTAGCTGGAGAGCTCGCCCAGTGCCGCTTCGGTGGAGTCGTCGAACCCGACCACGCTCATAGACTCTGGTACTGAGATGCTCCGCTGCTCGAGGAACTGCTGTGCTTCTCCCGCAATGATGTCACTGCAGCCCACCCAGGCGGTCACGCGAGGGTCGGCCAGGGCCTGACCGAACAGCGGGGTGAAGCGCATGCGCACGGTTTCGCACAGCACCGCCGCCGACAGGCGGGGGTTCAGTGCTCGGGCCAGACGCTGACCTGCATCCGGCGGCAGTCCACTTCCTTGCGGAACGTCGACCCGGACAGCCCTTCCCTCTTCGACCCAGTTGCCCTCGGCTCCGTCGACTGCCTTACGGTAGACCTCGACCGTGTTGTCCTCACCGGCCCGGGTGAACGTACGTCGCAGCCCCTCGAGGCGGGCTTCGTTGCTCAGGCTGGAGAAATACGCCACGTGCCGATGGCCCAGCGACAGCAGGTGACGGGCCACCCTGTCTCCCGCCGATGGCTTGCATCCCAGACTGAACAACTGGATGAGGCTCAAGGCATGCTGAGCGTCAGAGTAGGGGGTCTGCGCCGCTTCGTCGAGAACGGCGAGCGGCTTGCCAGTCGACGACAGCGCGTGCACAATGCCGACCCGGTAGTCATGGGCGATGCCCGTGGTCCAGAGCACTGTGCCGAAGGCGCTGCGTACAGCAGGGAGTTCGCTCACGGCGGACGGGGACACGCTGCGGGGATCGGCACGTATCAGTCTGCACCCCATGGCTGCGCACTCCCGTTCCAGCGCCCGTACCACGTCCCAGTTTCGACCAAAGTCCTGGCCGAACCCCGATCCGCCGCGCAGCGCGCCGGTCAACAGCACAATCGTGTCCTGGGCGCTGTCTCGTGTGGGTGCGCGCGGACACAAACCACCGGGACACTCCTCGAGGAACCCTTCCTCGCCCAGAGCCGCAAGGGCCGTGCGCAGGACTCTGTTCCCAGCACCGTACTGGCTGGACAGCACCTTGTACGGCGGAAGGCGCCTGCCACGCTGGTATGTGCCCCGTATCAGCTCGGCACGGATCCGGTCACGAACTCGCTGCCACTTCGGGCTCAGGTTGGGCGCAACACACACGGCCTCCTGTTGTCCGGTTGGGCGGGCAGTATCGCCCGGCACTGTCAGCCGGATTCGTCCTCCTGCAGCAATCCGCAGCAGGCCATCGTTGCGGCACTCGTTCACCGCCTTCCACATGGTCTCGTACGAGACGCCGCACTCGCCGGCCATGTGCCGGATCGAAGGCAGGACCGGGAGGTCGGCCTGTCGGTGTTCCTCCCACAGAGCCTTCACGTATCCAACCAGACGTGCCCTCACCGGTGAGGCTCGTGGCATGGGCTTTCTCCTTATCTATCGGCGATAGGTACAATATACACCATAGAATATCAGCGCGTACACTCGCAGGACAGACTACGTTCCAGGGTGTGGTGGTGCTGTCAACAGCAGGACACAGGAGGGACCATGGACCGGATGAATCGCATCGCTCTCAGGATTGTGCTGTCGATGGCCTGGGCTGCACTCTGCGGTCACAGTGCCACATTGGTCGTGGACACTGATGTGCGCTACCAGACCATCGAAGGCTTCGGGGGCTCGATTGCCCATGAGATGTGGTCGTTGAAGCACTACGACTCCACCTACTACAACATGATTGTCGACGACCTGGGTGTCAGCCTGGTGCGGTTGTTCCTGCAGCCCGATTTCGAGCCGCAACAGGGCACGTTCAACACGACTACGGGCGCTGCGGGAACACTTCTCGGCATTTGCCGCAAGCTCTCCGCTGCTGGACTGCATTGGGCGGCGCCAACGGTGTTCACGCCTCCGGCCTGGATGAAGGACAACAACAGCGAGGTGAACGGCGGGTCGCTCCTGCCAGAGATGTACGATGCATTCGCGGAGTACTACGTGCGGTACATCCGGGCAATTGAGCAGTGCGGCCTGGAGATCTGTGCGGTAAGCCCGGAAAACGAGCCCGCCTGGGCTCAGTGGTATGTCTCCTGCGTGTACAGTGTCAAGCAGATGCATGACGTCGTCGTGTGCCTGGGGCAGCGCTTCGCCGCCGAAGGCATGTCGGTCAGGGTGTTCTCGGCCGAAGACGTATACACGAACAGTTGGCAGATGTATGCCCGCGCAACTGTGGGCGACGCCGTTGCCGGGCAGTACACGGACATCGCCGCTGTTCATCACGACGCCGTGCTCCCAACGGGTGCGGCCATTGCGAGCTATCGCCGCGATCGTGCATTGCTGGAGAGCTACGCGGCCAGCGCGGGGAAGGCGCCGTACGGCATCGGCTTCTGGAACAGCGAGGTGCATGCAACGCCAATCGATGCAAGTGCAGTGGATCCGTGGGCGGAGGCGATGGATGTAGCCCAGTCGCTGCAGATGAGTCTGCGCGATGCCAAAATGAGTGCCTGGCTGATGGGTTCAATAACCGTGGAACCCGGCAATACCGGCTCTGAATCCATCATGCTTCAACAGACGCCCGGCCCACGGTACCATGTCTGCAAGCAGTTCTTCCGCTATGTCCGGCCGGATGCGGCCATGGTCGATGCCGCCTGCGACGACTCCACCATACTGGCAACCGCGTTCGTGCACAGTGGGGACCAGACCATGAGTGTCGTACTGGTCAACCCGACCGAGGGCGCCAGAACTGTTGCCCTGAGCGTCGAAGGGGCCGATACGCCGCTGTTCACGCAGATACGCTCTTCCCGGAGCGAAACCTGTGACACGGTCGGGACCGTGACGAACTCGGTCGTGCTGCCGGCGTCATCGATAACCACGCTCTTTGCTGAGGGCGTTGCGACGAGCGTCCACCCGTACTGCACTGTCCACCAGGCCAGGCGTCCTCAGCGGGTGTCCCGAATGTTTGACTTGCGCGGGAAGCTCCTGGCCGGCACTGAGCGCCACTCGGGGTGCACACTGTCGCCGGGTGTCAATGGTGCAGCAGTCTCAGTGAGAGTGCGCGGAGAAGGGGAACTGCGGTGCTACTAAGCCAACTGGGCAGTGTTGAGACGGCCTGTCCGTCGGGTCCGGCCATTTCGCGGCTGCGCGATGAGACCACACGGCAGGTGTCGACGTACGACCGGTCGAAACGTCGCAAGACGGTGAGCGTGCCGCGTGGAAGGACCGTGGTCGTTGCCGATGTGCAGGGCGCCGGTACAATCCAGTCGCTGTGGCTGACGTTCCCGGGCTGGTTCTGGGCACACTGGGATGAGGACGGGCCCGTGAGCCAGACCATCCTCAAGACGCTCATCCTGCGCATATTCTGGGACGGAGCGGCCACGCCGGCCGTGGAATCACCCGTGGGCGATTTCTTTGGTAACGGGCTCTGCGAGGTGAGCAACTTCTCCTCGCTGTATTTCGGTATGTCCAGCGGCGGGTTCTACAGCCGCTTCCCCATGCCGTTCCGGCAGGGGTTCAGGGTGGAGGTCGAGAACCGCGACGCCACCATCGACACCGTACTGTTCTGCAGCATCCTGTACCAGGAGACGGACACGGTGCCCGATGACCAGGCGTACTTCCATGCCCAGTTCCGTACCGGTTCGTACGATGGCTCCGGACCGATGAACATATGTGCCGTTGAGGGCAAGGGACACTTCGCCGGCCTGACATTCTCCGCACAGTGTCGGTCCCGCAACACGTTCCGGTTCCTGGAGTGCCCCGAAGCGGTATACGTTGACGAGGATTGGGAGCAGCCGCGGTACATGGGCACCGGACTCGAGGACTACTTTCTTGGCGGGTGGTACTTCCGTGAAGGGGAGTTCACGGGGCCGTACCACGGGGTAGCAGCGAGGGACCCGTTCAACTCGTCGATCGCACTCTACCGTGTTCACGAGCGCGATGCCGTGCGGTTCGGCAGGCGGCTGCGTTTCACGTTTGACAACCATGATGGCAGTGACGGGGGCGGGCCTTGCGTCTGGTCGGCAACGTCATTTCTCTACCTTGACTCGCCGGGAGCAGCACACCCGCGGGTTCCGGAGGCGAAGGACCTCGTGTGCTGGTACCGTATCAGGGACTGCGATCACGCCTGTGCGATCTAGCTCTGTGACGGGCAGAAGGAGGCATACCATGAGAACCAATGCAGTCAGAACTCTCGCGGCGGCACTATGGGTGATGTCGAGCCTGGCTCCCGCCAGTGCGGCGACCGTGCAGCTCGACGTATCGCAGCGCTACCAGACTATCGAAGGGTTCGGCGCCCACATGATAATCAGTCCATGGCAGGTCAAGTCCGGCCCATTCTTTCTCACCGTCGATCTCGAGACGACAGGCATATACGACTCGATTGTCAACGAGCTGGGTGCCACACTGCTGCGCACGTTCGTTCCGCCCGGGTTCCAGCCCAGCCCTGGCGCATTCGCGCCTGGGCAACTGAGTGGACGCATCGCGAACATGCGT
>CAZJJT010000366.1:0-5203 GCA_964546395.1 uncultured Fibrobacterota bacterium | reverse complement strand
GTCAGCACCGACACCGCCGCCGCCCCGCCGGCTTCGTACCGACGAGCGATCGCCACCGGGTCGAAGTCGGGACGGATCAGGCCCCTGGACGGGGACGCACGCTTGACTTCGGCAATCAGCGCCATGCCCGGGCTCTGCCGGAGCGCCTCGGCGAACGGCCGTCGACGGTCGGGACGCGGCCCGAACGCCACGCCTGAAGCGCTCAGCGCAGCCACCTCCCGCTGCTTCTCGGCCAGGATTGTGTCGAGTATGTTGGCCATTGATCGCCGAGATCGAGGTTGAGCAGAAGCTCTTCCTCAACCTCTGCCTCACCCCCTCAGCCTGCTCCACCCTTCACCATCCCCACGAAGTTCCTCAGCAAGTCCTTCCCCACGTCGGTCAGTATCGATTCCGGGTGGAACTGAAGCCCCTCTATGGGGTACTCGCGATGGCGCACGCCCATGATCACCCCGTCCGCGGTCCGCGCGGTTACTTCCAGCACCCCAGGGCAGCTCTCCGGCTCAATCACCAGGCTGTGGTAGCGGGTCGCGACAAACGGGTTGGGCAACCCCGCGAACACCCCCTTGCCGTCGTGCTCAATCTGCGACACCTTCCCGTGCATCAGGTAGGGTGCCCGCACGATCCTGCCACCGAACGCCGCGCCAATCGACTGGTGGCCCAGGCATACGCCCAGCAACGGCACCCTCGAACCCATCCGTTTCACCACCGCAACCGAAATCCCCGCCTCCTTCGGCGTGCACGGCCCGGGAGACACCACCACGCCCCGCGGCTTCAGCGCTTCCACCTCGTCCACCGTTACCTGGTCGTTGCGGTGCACCACGATCGGCTCGTACAACTCACCCAGGTACTGCACCAGATTGTAGGTGAAAGAGTCGTAGTTATCGATTACCAGGATCATCAGGTCCCTCCCACCACACTGCCGGCCTCTGCTATCGCCGAGAACAGCGCGCGCCCCTTGTGCACTGTTTCGTCGTACTCCCGCGAAGGCACCGAGTCGGCAACAATTCCCGCGCCCACCTGCACCGAGGCCACCCCGTCACGGTACACCATCGTGCGGATCGCGATGCAGGTGTCCATGTTCCCGCCGAAATCGATATAGCCCAGCGCACCGCCGTACAAGCCGCGGCGGACCTGCTCCAACTCGTCGATAATCTCCATCGCGCGCACCTTCGGCGCACCGCTCAGCGTTCCCGCGGGGAAACAGGCACGGAGCGCATCGAACGCATCCGTCCCCTCCCGCATCGTCCCCGCCACGTCCGACACGATGTGCATCACGTGCGAGTAGCGCTCGATGTGCATCATGTTGTTGACATGCACGCTGCCGTGCTCACTCACCCGCCCCACGTCGTTGCGCCCCAGGTCCACCAGCATCACGTGCTCCGCCCGCTCCTTCTCGTCGGCCAGCAGGGCCTTCTCCAGCGCCGCGTCCTCCTGCTCGTCGGCGCCGCGCCGTATCGTGCCGGCAATCGGCCGCACTTCCACCGTCCTGCCCTCCACCCGGACCAGCATCTCCGGTGACGCCCCGATAATTGAGCGGCCGTCGCAGGCAAGGTAGAACATGTACGGTGAAGGGTTGACTACGCGCAGCACGCGGTACAGGTCGAACGGCTCCGCTTTCACGTTCACCGAGAAGCGCTGCGAGAGCACCACCTGGAATATGTCTCCCGCCCTGATATACTCAATCGCATCGGCAACCGACTGCTCATAGACTTCGCGCGGCACGTTCGACGACACCTCACCCACCTGGCGAACCGAGACGGGGCCGGTGGTCAGCCGCACGCTGAGGCGATCGAGGATGGTGCCGATCCGCGCCGACGCCTCCCTGTACGCCGCCTCTTCACTCTCGCACTCACCCGGCATCATGTTGCTGACCACCAGCAGGCGGTGATCGCGGTTGTCGAACACGAGAAGGTCGCGGTAGAACCCGAACCGGATCTCGTCCATGTCGTCGCGGTCCGGGTTACTGTCGGGTATCCGCTCCCACAGCCGCACGGCGTCGTACCCCACATACCCCACCGCGCCGCCGCTGAACCGGGGAAGGCCGGGGACCGAGGCGGTGCGGTACTGCGCCATCAGCTCGCGCAGCACGGTGATCGGGTCGCCCTCGCCGCTTTCCTCGCGGCTCCCGCTCAAGCTCCAGCTGCGGCCCCGCGCGCGGAACACCATGAACGGCTCACCACCGATAAATGAGTAGCGCGCCACCGTGTCCCCGCCCGTGACACTCTCGAGAAGGAAGCTGTCTCTCTTGCCGGCAAACAGCTTCAGCCACACCGACACCGGGGTCTCGGTGTCAGCCAGCACGGTGGCGTACACAGGAACCACCAGCCCGGTGCGGGCCTGCGTGACCGCCTCGTTGCGTCCGGGCCTGATCATCTGCTCCCCACTACACCGCTTTCAGCGCTTCGAGACTGCGCTGCAGTTTCTCCATACCCGCCCGGAGCCCGCGGAGCTTCTCTTCTTCCCTCGCCACCACTTCCGCCGGCGCCCGCTCCCTGAACTTCGGACTCTCCAGCCGCTTCGCCGCCGCCTCAACCAGCCCGCTGGTCCGTGCCAGTTCCTTACTCAACCGTTCGATCTCCACGGCACGGTCGATAAGCCCTTCCAGCTCCAGGAACACCTGGCAGCCGCGCACCACGGCCTGCCCCGCAAACGCCGGCTTGGCAGCGGCCGGGTCGACAGTCACTCCCGACAACTTCGCAAACATCATGATCAAGCCCTGTTGCTCGCGAAGCCACGCAGCCTGTGCCTGCTCCTCAGGCACCACGATCGCCGTGCCCTTCCGGTCGGGCGGCACGTTGTTTTCGGCGCGTATCGTGCGCAACGCCACCACCAGCTCCTGCAGTGTCCCGAACCGTTCCTCTATCTCCGGGGCACGCAGGCTGTTGTCGGCCGACGGGAACGCCGCGGTAAACAGTGAGTCACTGTCGAGGGCCGCGGGACAGTCGAACGACTGGCGCAGGTACACCCAGATCTCCTCGGTCACAAACGGCATCACCGGGTGAAGCAGTTTCATGAGCGCCGAGAGCACCGTGCAGCACACCGCGTGCGCGTCGGTGCGCCGCTGCGCGTCTTCCTCCTGGTACAGGTCGGCCTTGATCGCCTCGACGTACCAGTCACAGAAATCGTGCCAGGCGCACTCGTACATGGCGCGACACGCCTCGTTGAACCGGAACCCGTCGTAGGCCGCGCGCACCGTATCGATCGTTCGCTGCAGGCGACTGAGTATCCAGCGGTCGGCCGCGCTCAGCCGCTCGGCCGGCGGCACACCGTCGAACGCCGTCCGCTCCTTGACGGTCCCCAGGAGGAACCGCGTGGCGTTCCAGAGCTTGTTGCAGAAATTGCGGCCGATATCGAACGTGTCCGGTGCGAGGAACACGTCCGCGCCCTGCGCCGTGATCATCAGCAGCGAGAACCGAAGCGCGTCGGCGCCGTGGCTGGTGATGGTCTCCAGCGGATCAATCGCGTTGCCGAGCGACTTGCTCATTTTCCGGCCGGTTTTGTCGCGCACGGTCCCGTGCAGCACGACGTCGGTAAACGGCAGTTTCCCCGTGCAGTAGTACCCGGCGGCAATCATGCGCGCCACCCAGAAGAACAGGATTTCCGGTGCGGTGACAAGCGTGTTGGTCGGGTAGAACCTCTTGAGCAACGCCGTTTCGTCCGGCCACCCCATGGTGGAGAACGGCCACAGCCACGAGCTGAACCACGTGTCGAGCACATCACCGTCCTGCTCCAGCACGCACCCGTTCCCGTACTTGCTCTCTGCTTCAGCCTTCGCCTCGGCCTCGTCGTGCGCCACCACAATCGGCGTCTCCGTCGTCCTTGCCCCGCCGCTTTCGCTCACCACGTACCAGGCGGGGATCTGGTGGCCCCACCAGATCTGGCGCGAGATGCACCAGTCGCGGATGTTCTCCATCCAGTCGAGGTACGTCTTGCGCCACCGCGGCGGGTAGAACGTGACCTCGTCGTCGAGCGCGGCTTTCAGCGCCGGTTCCGCCAGCGGCTTCATGCGCACGAACCACTGATCGGAGTAGTACGGTTCCACCACCGTGTGGCAGCGGTAGCAGTGGCCCACCGCGTGCGTGTGCTCGTCAATCTTCTCGAGAAGCCCCGCCTCTTCCATGTCCCTGACCACCGCCTTGCGACAGGCAAACCGGTCCATGCCGACATACCGCTGCGGAATCGGCCCGCACATCTTCCCCGCTTCATCGATAACCACCACGTGCGGCAGGTCGTGGCGCTGCGCCATCTGGAAGTCATTGGGGTCGTGCGCCGGCGTCACTTTCACCGCCCCGGTCCCGAACTCGCGGTCAACGAAGTCATCGGTGATCACCGGTATCTCGCGGTCCACCAGCGGCAGCACGAGCGTCTTGCCCACCAGCGCCGCGTAGCGCTCGTCCTTCGGATTCACCGCAACCGCCGTGTCGCCGAGCATGGTCTCGGGGCGCGTCGTGGCAACGGTCACGTGCCCGCCGCCCTCCTTGTACGGGTAGCGGAAATGGTACAGCTTGCCCTTCAGTTCACGGTGCTCCGCCTCTTCATCGGACAGCGCGGTCTGGCAGCGCGGGCACCAGTTGATGATGTACTTGCCGCGGTAGACAAGCCCGTCGCGGTGCAGCCGCACGAACACTTCCCGCACCGCCGTCGACAGGCCCTCATCCATGGTGAACCGCTCGCGCTCCCAGTCACACGCGCAGCCAAGTTTCCTGAGCTGTCCGGTAATAACCCCGCGGCGGTCATGCTTCCACTTCCAGACCTCTTCGATAAACGCCTCGCGGCCCATCTGGTGGCGGTCGCGACCCTCCGCGGCTATCTTGCGCTCAACCACGTTCTGCGTAGCAATCCCCGCGTGGTCGGTCCCCGGCATCCAGAGCGTCGCGAAGCCGGCCATGTGCTTGTAGCGGATCAGCGCGTCCTGGATCGTGTTGTTAAGCGCGTGACCCATGTGGAGCACGCCGGTCACGTTGGGAGGCGGGATAACAATGGAGTACACCGGCCCCGTCGCGGCTGGGTCCGCGTCGAACTGCTTTGCCTTCAGCCACCGTTCGTACAGTCGGTCCTCGACCTCGGCCGGATTGTACTGCTTCGCCATCTCCGTCGCCATCCGCTGCTTCCTCGCGCTGCTGTTGGTCCACTGTGTCACATCACAGGTACGGAAGCAGGCAAAATACCACTTGCGGCTCTCGCGATATCTGCCGTTGTATGG
>CAZJJT010000365.1:4125-5206 GCA_964546395.1 uncultured Fibrobacterota bacterium | reverse complement strand
ATAATAGACAGCCGGTTCCTGGGGTTTTTCCGCCAGCGCCTGTTTCCAGGAAGCACGGCATGTGCCGACTATCGGCGTACTCGAGGGCCCGGCCAAGCAGCGCACTTCCGATCCCGCACCGTTGCCGCCCTGGACTGACGCCCAGCGCCCACAGATACCAGTGTGACGAAGCAAGGGTGCTGGCGTGAGAGGACTCCATGATGCGGTACAGCGACACAGCCCGGTGCAGAGAGCGAAGCGAGATGGTACACGCCGACTGGACCAGTGAGCGCACCGCTGCGATGTCGGCTTTGCCCGTGGCCGGAACCCCACCGGCAGGGAGCCAGCACGCTACCCCCTCACCGTTGGGAGCAGCCTGAACCCACCCGCACGCCAGGCAACAGCGCACTATCGATTCCATGAAGCGCCGCATCCCCGTCACCTTGCTCCGCGCGTCGGGGAACATGTGGGCGTAGACGGGGTCAGCTGCGAAGGCAGCGACGAGGACATCCACCAGGACCGCCACCCGGCGTGGGCACACGTCCCGTGCGACCGTACCTGACGGAGTACCCGCCGCCGGTGCCAACGTGCCGACCGTCCGTGCCGTCTGCGTGTCAGAGCGTGTCATCTCTCACCTCCACGCTCTGTGATGCTGCACGCAAGCCGGGCCGGTCGACCGGACGCCCGCTTCATCAGGAACGCAGCGTACAGCCCGGCAACGAACTGCTGCCTGGCGACTGTCGTCAGCCCGCCTTAATGAAGCGTCGCCTCCAAGTCGCCAAGGGCGTTGGGCCTCGTGGCAGTGAGCGCCCAGAACGCGAGCGAATTGAGGGCCCAGTTGCACGCGAACAGCGGATATGCCAAGGCGCAACGAGGGCGGCAGAAGTCGGCGACCAGAACGACGCCGTCCTGAAGGAGGTATCGCAGCGTGCTCGCAACGAAACGCACGCGTTCCTGAGGAGCGAACATGGCAAGGATGTAGTTCAGCGCCACCAAGTCATACGGTTCGCCCGCGTCGACTTCCCGGATGTCCCCCGGCAGAACTGACAGTGAGCCCCTGAACCTGCTCTGCCGTACCCGCTGCACCGTGATCTGGAGCATC
>CAZJJT010000365.1:0-4115 GCA_964546395.1 uncultured Fibrobacterota bacterium | reverse complement strand
CGTTGACGCTCAGGTGCTGCGGGCAGCTGTCGGAGTTGATCAGATCGACCACGAACGTGCCGGTACCGCACGCAGGCACAAGGACACGCTCGGGCCGCACCGGCAGGGCATCCAGGAAATGCGCGCTGGACCGTCTGCCCACGCTTCCGTAGTGCAGGCGTTCGAAGAGGTCGTACATTCGCGCGACCTTGCCGAAATCCATGGGAGTGTTCATGCGAGGCTGATCACCCCCATCCCCACCGCAAACACCATCAGGTCCAGCTCGCTGAGAAACTCCAGGCGAGTCCGGCTCAGCTTCTCGTTCCAGTACGGGACAAGGTACACCGCCGGGTACACGCCCAGCACGTACACGAGCACAAGCACCGGCGCACTCACCGGTCGCACCAGCACCACCATCGTCGCCGTCAGAAGCCAGAGGCTGTCCACCAGCGCCAGCACAACCGCGCACGGACGAGTCCCGAGCAGAACCGGCAGTGTCCTCGTGCCTACCAACCGGTCGCCCTTCTCATCGAGGATGTCGCCGAACAGCGTGTTGTTGAACGTCGAGAGCATCATTGCCCCGGCCAGCAGACCGACCGAGAACAACTCCTGTCCTGCGACCGAGCGTCCGGTCAGCATGATAGGTACCACGAACACGGATGCACCCCACAACGCCGACACCAGCACATTCTTCACTAATGGCACTTCCTTGAACCGCAGGAACACGAGATGGCCCCCGGGCCTCTTCCACGGAATCAGCCGGCACGAGTACACGACACCAACGGCGAGGAGCCCGAGAAAGTACACAGACAGCCGGCCCGCTGCAGTCAGAGAGACAACCACCCCTGCCAGGGCGAGAACCGTCAGCCGGAACAGTCCCCGGTGCTGTGTGAAGAACACCGAGCGCGCGCTGTCGTTGGCGAAGTCCTCGCGGAGGTCGGTGAACCGGTTGAGCGCATACACCCCGAAAATCGTCCCCAGGCTCACCACGCAGCTCAGCGCCGAGAACTCCACACCCAGATACATCATCACCCCCACCACCGCCATCACTCCGCCAGCACTCAGGTACAGTATCGACAGAACCGGCCGGTAGCGGTCCAGTCGAGCATTCAGCCACAACGTGTGCATCGCACGCCTCCTGTTGGAACAATGAGAAGGAAACGAACGAAAATATCCGCGCAGGTACCGGAATGGAAGAGTGGTTGCACAAATGCGAACCAGTACTTCGCATTCCTGCAACCTGGGGTGGCAACGCAGATTGCGCGCTTGCGGGCCGGGGGACAGCGTGGTATAATGCCTAGTGACGTGGCGCGCACACGGCATCGCTGACAGGACACCCCGCTATGGACCGCGCTCGACAGCCCCAGAGCTCTACCGGACACGGCTTCGTGCAGGCGGCGTCCCCGCCGCGCTCGTTGCCGCCGCAGGCGCTGCTGGAGCGGGTCTACGGCATGCTCGCGGGGACATTCAGCGTGCTGGCACTCGATGATGACGAGGACATGCTGGCGATGCTCGTGTCCTACCTCCAGATCTGCCCGATTTTCTCAGTCACGGGGGCTGCAACAGTCGATGAGGCGCTCGGACTGATCGTCAGCAGGCAGTGGCACTGCTGGGTAGTCGACCTGTACGTCCCCACGGCGGCACAGGGGCTCGGCCTGGTGGCCCAGGTCGCGCGCCATATCCCCGTGGTGGTGCTCTCCGGCCAATCCACCGGGGGCGAAGGGTACCTTTGTGGGCAGCACGGCGCTGAAGCGTTTATCGACAAGGGAGTTATCGAGGCCGACACCCTCAACGCACGGGTGTTCGACCTCTGTCTCAAGAAGCGGCTCGCCCCCGCGTTCCCGTTCGCGGACACACGCGACCCGCGAGCAGAGGTACTCACGCACCTGTTCGACAGTGAGGTCCTTGCGGTGGCACAGTGGGCTCGGGCGCTTGCGGTCTCCAGACGGGCGCTTGAACAGCGGGTACACGAGGCGTGTGGGCTGGCACCGCTGACAGTGCTGTGGCTCTACCGGCTCTACCGAATCGCCCAGCGCTACTGCCGCAACGGCGGGCGCCTGCCATTCCCCCTCAGCCGTTCCGAGCGTGCGCTCCTCACCCGCTTCGTGGCAAACCCCCTGCTGCTCCAGAGACGTTCGGGGCTCTGAGCCTGGCCGGATCGTGCTGCCCCGCCACACAACCGTGCCCTGTACATCACACGCACCAGATGGTACGATGATGGGTACCGCACCAACTGGACTGCACATGCACCTCTGCCCACGCACGCGCTCTGCCCTCCTGCTCACCGGCCTGCTCGCGGCGTTCCTCTCGTGCTCCAACGAGCAGAACCCGTTCGCCGACAGCTCCAACGCGCGGGCCGTGGTGCTCGAAGGGAACGGGGGGCTCGTGGACGGCGATACGGTACCGATGTTCAGCACCCGGGTGCTGAGCGTCGCCGTGCTGGTGTCCGAACTGGTCGAGTCAATCACGGTCGAGGCCGACACCAACATCCACTTCCGCGACACCACTATCCTCTCCCCCTCGCCGCTCACCTACGAGTTCCCCGTATCGTTCGCCGACACCGGCTGGCAGAGCGTTACGATCACGACGGTCCGCGATGGCGGCGACCAGAGCGTGCAGGACCTGCACGTCTACGCCGCACACCACATCCACCAGGCCGATATCAGCGTGCGGCTCGGTGAAGATGCCGTGCTGAGCACCAGCCCGGTCGACGATGCCGTGTGGTACCACTGGGTGTTTGGTGACGGTGTGAACTACCCGGTGACCGCGGTTGCCTCCCGCGTGCCCACCGTCCCCCGCCAGGTCGTGGCAGTCACCCCCCAGCCGGGCGTGCTGTTCGTGTCGCTCGACTCGGCCGCGACTCACTTTGTCTCGCCCGCCGACTCGTTCCGGATTACGGTCACCGACGACACCGGCCCGCGGATAGTCAACCAGACCCTCGATGCCGACGTCGACACCATGCTGACCGGGGACAACGCGCTGGTGTTTCTCGTGGACGTGCGCGATTCGGGGGGCGTGGACGAGGTGCGGGTCAACGGCACGCTCGTGCCCCGCTACAGCCTCGACATCTACCGCCGCGTGTTCACCGACCTCGCCGACCATCCCGACTCCACCTGGCATATCACGGTTGACGCGACTGACCGCAGCGGCAACGCGACCCAGCGCCAGTTCGTCCTGTTGTACGACTCCACCGCCCCCACCCTCCAGAACACCCGCATCTTCGTCACGAATATCCGCGACTCGGCCCAGACCAGCCAGAACACGTACCTGGTGATGGGGGTCGTGCGTGACGTGGTCCGCTCGCAGGTACGCGTCCGCGCGAGCGCCAACGGCGCCGAAGCAGATGACACTGCGGATGTGGCACTGGTGGACGGGCAGGGCGATTTCGGTATCCACGTGCGGCTCGACAGCGTGAAGAATGACGTGACGCTGTACGCGACTGATCTCTCCGGCACGGTACTGGCCTCCACCATGGTCACCATCCTGCGCAACGCGGCCTATGTCGACACCGCGGCGCCGCTGCTCATGGAGGTCTGGGCGGGGGGGTACTTCGCGCCGCGCGATGAACTGACATCGGTGAGCGACGACTCGGTGGGCCTGCGTATCGTGGTGTTCGATGAGTCAGGGGTACAGTCGGTGACGGTGAACGGGGCAGGCGCTGTGGCCACTCCCGGCAAGGAGTACGAGTGGCGCTCTTCGCTGAGCAACGTGCGCTACGACTCGGTGCGGACCGTCGTGGTGCGCGCCGTCGACGCCGGCGGAAGGGCGAGCGAGTACCGCTTCCTCGTCAAGCGCGACCTCACCCCCGCGCTGGTGGACGGGTACACACTGCCCGTGCTGTTCGAGGCCGAGAAGTATGGCAGCGTATGGCAGATGACGACGACGGTGACGGGGCGGCTGGCGGAGGGGACGCCGCTGCGGCGCATCATGGAGGCGGTGCTGCCGGGCTCGTCCGTGACCGGCGCGCCCAAGAAGCGCACGATGGAGATCATCCGGGAGCTGGAGCTGGAGCCACGCGGCGTGTACTGCGGCGCCATCGGGCTCTTCACGCCGGATGGCGAGTTCACGCTCAACCTGCCGATCCGCACGCTTGTGCATCGCCAGGGGCGCTATGACCTGGGGATCGGCTCCGGCAT
>CAZJJT010000364.1:0-5209 GCA_964546395.1 uncultured Fibrobacterota bacterium | reverse complement strand
ATGAGTCGTCCGTTGCCCAAACGTGGCCCAGTAGTACCAAGATCGGTCGATAGATCAACGTGTTAGCATCGAGACCGGTGGATCCCTCGTCCTCCGCCACGAACCACCGCAACCCGTTACACCATCAAGGCAGTCGGCCTCCTACCTGACAGCAACGCTGCGCCGAGCGTGCCTGTTTCGCGCCGTTTCCAGCCGCACGCCGGCCGCTGCCGGGGCCGTGCTGCGCACGAGGCTCCCGCGAATGGTGTAGGTCTTGACACTCCCGGGCGTGCGTACCACGCCGGCAGCGGGGCATGCACGCGCCTGGGGCGCTGCAGCCACTGCACCGCTCCCGCGGTAGGTGCCGGCAACGAGCGTGGCGATGCTGGTTGCGGGAAGTGACAGGCTGCTGGTGGGATCTACAGTACTCGTGACCAGTTTGTCCGCCTGCGTGCTCACCACAAACTCCATCTGTGCCGGCAGGTCTGCACCGGCCAATGAGACGGTCGTTGCGGCGCCCGGGTTGCGCAGCACCACCGCCAGGCACTGGTTGCCCTCGTGCCAGAACGCCACTGCCTCCACACCTGCTCCGCCAATCGTACTCGCCACCTGCCGAGCGCCCGGGCGGATGTAACGGTAGAAGTGCGTCGCCACGTACCCCTTGGCTGTCGGCTGACCGTCGTAGTACAGAGCTGACCCTGCCGCATCATCGGGGTTACCATTCACCATGATGTGCAGGAAGTTCCACGCAGAGATGCGCGCGTTGCGCAGGTAGGCGAGCATGTTGCCCCCGAGTGTCATCGCCCCGGCCCAGTCGTCGACAGTCGTGCCGTACGACTCCCCCGACGTCTCGCTCATCCAGAGCGCCTTGTCGGTGGGCGTTGATCCGCCAAACGACCCGGTGTCTGCCGCGACGCCGTCGCGATAGCCGTGCACAGCCCACGCATGCATGTACGCGAGCGCCGTACCATCCTGCCGAACGAAGTTCTCGAACGTGTTGGGGAACGCCCACGCCATGTGTTCGGCGCCGAACAGCCCGGTGCTGAGACCGGCATTCTGCAGCGCCTGTCCAACTGCTTTGGTCACACTGGTGTAGCGCGGCCCGTTGTACACGCATGACGCGTACGGCTCCTGGAACGCGGGCTCATTCTGGATGCTCAGGTAGTGCTGCTCGACTCCGAGTGAATCGCGCACCGCCTGCAGGTAGCGGACCACGAAACCTGCAAACGCATCGTCGTAGCCATCCCTCAGGCGGCAGTCGGTTGTGTTGTAGTTGGGAGCCGCCTCGAACAAACCAGGCACCGTGTCACTCACCTTCATGTAGGCAGGCGGGCTGAGCACCGATGCGATGTACAGCATCGGCTCATTCTGCCGCTGCGCGGCTTCCAGGAACTTCTTCTCGTGCATCAACTGGCGCCCGAAGTAGCTCGTGATCATCAGCGAACCCGAGTCCACCTCCTCGGTACCTTCCTCGAGCCGACGGATCAGCGTGATCCCCAGCTGGCTTACCAGCGTGTCGTAGAACCCGATCGCATCCAGGTCCACATCGACGTAGAACGGGCCCTGTCGTTCCTTCCAGGCCTGGAACGAGTGGATACCGGCCCCCAGCCCCTCGATTGTCTGGTACTGCGTGGTTCTGTCGACGGTGACTGTCGCGGCGTTGAGCGACAGGCCAAAGCTGCACAGCAACACAGTCATGCCCGCAACGACGGTCTTTCCCATGATCTCCTCCTCCGTGTGACGGCCCTCAGTCCGTGGTGCTCCCGACGGTCCGCCGAGGCGCACCGGCCGGGTTGATCGTAACAAAGACCCCGGTGCCCATGCCGCCCGACCTCTCCGACGTGCGCGCCAGTCTGCCGTCCAGCGTGTACACGCGTGCAGCGCGAACACCGCCGGCCACACCATCCCTGCGGACCGCCGCGCGCGCCGGCTGCAGCGTGCCCACCGTCGCGGGAGTGCTCAGGGTGGTAACGCTCCGGGCCGGACAGCTGACCGTCCCCGAACTCGTCCCGATCAGCTCACACACGGTTGATTCGGTCGACTGGTACACGTTGAGCGAAGCCGGCAGGCTGCCGCCCGACAGCGTGACACTCTGCGCTGCAGCCCCGGTGTTCAGCACCACTACCGTGTACTGGCTCAGCGCCTCGTTTCGCAGCGCCACCGCGAACACCGAGTTCGTCGGGTCGTCGGTGCAGTCGATCATGACCATGCCCGGCCTGATGAACCGGTAGAAATGCTTCGACACAACCCCGAGCGGGCTGTAGCCATAGGGCCGCAGGAGGCAGTTTTCGGTACCGTTCCACGTGCTGATGTTCAGGTACATCCAGCCGGTAGCCTTGCCGTACCTCAGTGTGACGTACATGTAGCTGGCGAGTTCGAGTGCACCATCCCAGGTCGTGTCGTACCCCGAGGTCTCCGACATCCAGAGCCCCGTGTTCTTCTGCGTACTGAACGCGCCGGCGTTCGTCCAGTTCTGCACCGCCTGATCCGCCGGGATAGGATCAACGTCATTGAGATAGCTGTGCAGGATGAACCGGTCAAGGTAGTCATCGGTTGCGGTGTCATTGGTGATAGGCGACTCGTACTGGGGGAACCCCCACAGCATGTGCTCGGCTCCCAGAAGCTTCGTGGCGAGGCCGGCTGAGCGCATGGCAGGCACGACCACCCGCACCAGCGCTTTGTAGGTCTGGGCCGTGTACACGCACGATGCGTACGGCTCTACGAACGCGAGTTCGTTCTGAAGACTGATGCCCCACAGGTCAACACCGGTGGCAGTCTTGAAGGTGTTGCAGTACTGCACGACCATCGCCGCGAAATCATCGTAGTACTCGGGAAGCAACGTCCCGCCGTTTGCCTCGTCGTTGTTGCTCTTCATGTACGCCGGTGGGCTCAGAATCGACGTCCAGAACAGGTCGATGCCCCGCGCGTGCAGCTCAGTCACGTGTTCGATCGTCTGCGCAGGAATGCTTGAGGCGAAGTCGCCGGCAACCAGGAGTCGGATGCCGCTCATGCCGAGGTCCCCCGCAATCGTATCCCACTGCCCGTCGTAGGGAACGTCGACGTAGAACGGTCCCTGCCGCACGGTCCATTGTGCCATTCGGTCGCAACACGCCCCAAACCCGTCGATGGTCTGGTACTGCGTCGCTTCGTCGATGGTGAGCGTCACCGCGCCCACGCCCATCGACTGCACCAGGACTCCCGCCGCTGCCACCCACACTGCCTTCGCGATCCCGCCCATGGTGTCCCTCTCCTCGTACGTGTACGTCACCTTCTCACTGTCAGAGCCCACTGTCCGGCCGCTAGTACTGCCCGTACTTCTCGCACACCTCCACCAAGCGTACAATGTTGGCATCGGGCGTGCCAGGGCCGCACTGATCACCAGTCGACAGTATGTATCCCCCCCCCGCCATCGCGGCCTCGAGGCACGCCCGCGCCTCGCGTTCCACCCCCTCCGCATCCATCTCCAGCATCACGCTCGTGGTATGAAGGTTGCCTTTCAGCGCGAGGTCCCGACCGAAACGCTCCTTCAGGTCCCCCAGGTCACAGTCGCCCATCGGCGCCACCTCGAGCGGGTCGATACAGTCGAGGTCGGTCTCACGAGCGGCAAGCTCCACCAGGGCCCGTTCCATGCCGCAGCAGTGCAGTGACGTTACGATCCCGGCATCGTGGAATATCTTCGTAAGCCGCTTCAGCGACGGCAGCGAGATCTCCTTCATGATGTCCACCGACTGCATGGTGATCATGCCCGAGTTGGGGAAGAACACGAAGTCGGGACGGAACCCGCTTTCGACAATGCGCGTGGCGATACGCACCAGATGCTCTTCCTGCATGCCGATGAACTCCATCAGCAGGTCGTGGTGCTCGAAGTAGTCGTAGAACGCCGACTCGGTCGGCTCGCGCCAGTGCGTGAGCAGTGTGGGAAGGTTCATGCAGAGACCCACGACACCGCTCTCGCCCATGTCGGCGCGCACCGTTTCGTAGCCCTCGAACGATACACGATCCGCGTCGCCCAGCAGGTACGGAAGGCAGTCGAACTGGCCCACGAAATCATCTATCAGCTTTTTGGTGGTCGTGGGTGGCAATTCGCGCAGAAATGTCTCCTCTTCGGTCAGCGTCCCTTCCGGGCAGTGCACCGTGTGACGTATTACGATCCGCGAATCGTCCTGCTGCAGTATCTCGCGTTCGCTGTGAACGTCCGGATGCCGCGGTACCGAGTAGTACCCATGGTGCGAGAACCCGTCCACACCGTAGTACCGCACGCAGTCGTTGTAGGCTTTCCAGATTGGTGGGTCGCCGTGAAGGTAGACGTTCCAGTACGGGCCGCCGCTCAGGCGCGCGGGGATCATCCAGTTCGTGTCGGGCGCGGCGGGCACACGATCGGGTGTTCCGCCGGTCATGGCTGTCAGCATCCGTTCCCTGCTTGTCATACTCATACAGCATGCTCCTCTGTCGTGTTGTGTCGGGCGCCCGCCGCTTCCGCGGCGCCGGGCCTCCGCCGGGCTACCCTCCGGTCGGTTGCCGCTCGCCCTGTGCTTCGCACGAAACTCGCGGCAACTGCCGGCCTCACTGCCGTTCCGGCCGCCACCCTCTGTCCGCCCTGGCGCAACCGCGTTCTCCTGCCTGCACCGCCAGATGTACGGAGTACTCGTCGACACCCACTCTCACTCCCGCCGACGCGCCCTGCTCCCTCAGTCGTCTGCCACACACGTCGAACGACGACACTGCACCCATTCGCGCCTGGAGCGGCGCGTGCAGGCGCGCGCGTACCGCAACCACCGGGTCCCAGCCAGTGCCCACCAGGGTGGTAACCGAGGAGGGTTGGAGGGTGACGCTGCTGCTCACGGTGCCCACCTGGACACAGTTCTCGGAAGCGGTGGTGCGGTACGCGGCAAACGAGGGAAGGCTGTTGCCGCTCAGCGTTGTCGTGACTGGCTGGGCGCCGTCGTTGATGCAGACGACGGTGAGTGTCCGGTCCTGCGTGTGGCGGAACGCGACCACGGCCGCGCCGTCGCTGCAGCTCGCGTCGATCATCACCGCACCCGGCCGTATCCAGCGGTAGAACTGCTTGGCGATGTAGTAGTGCACCTTGGGCTCCCCGTTGAACATCAGGGCTTCCTGAATGTGGTCACCAGCGGTGGCGTTGATACTGTGCCACACCCACGCTTCCACCTGCCCGTATTTCAGCGCGCTGTAGATTGCACTCGCCATGCTCATCGCACCTTCCCAGGTG